>NZ_JBUDSQ010000002.1:0-109475 GCF_054921335.1 Desulfoplanes sp.
CCCGTCTCCGGTCTCCGTGTCTCCCGTCTCCCTTTATGTTCTCCTCCGGCCTGCGTTGCTTCTCGCATCCTCAAAGGGCAGATATGGAATCTGCCCCTACGGTGGGGGCGTTTTCCGTCTCACCGTCTTTCCCCGTCTCCGGTCTCCGTGTCTCCCGTCTCCCGGTCTTTCCCTCTTATCTCTCGAAATACGTATACCCCCGCAACCCGTCCGCATAGGTTTTGACGATCCTGCCCCGCTCCTGGGGGGTGATCCGTTTGTCCCGCACGGCCTGTTCAGCGATTTTGCGGAAATCCTCGAGCATGTTCTTGGGCTCGTATTCCACGTAGGAGAGGACATCGGCCACGGAATCGCCTTCCACCTCACGGACAAAGGTGAAGTCCCCGTCCTCGGAAATGCGGATACTGACCACGTTGGTGTCGCCCAGCAAGTTGTGCAAATCGCCCAGGGTCTCCTGGTAGGCACCCACCAGAAAGGCGCCCAGATAGTATTCCTCGTCATCCTTGAGTTCGTGCAGGGGCAGGGTCCGTTTGACCCCGTGGATATCGATGAACCGGTCGATCTTGCCGTCGCAGTCGCAGGTGATATCCGCCAGGGTGGCCTGTTTCACAGGCATCTCGTTCAACCGATGGATGGGCATGATGGGGAAGAGATGATCGATGGCCCAGGCATCGGGCAGGGACTGGAACACGCTGAAATTGCAGTAGTAGATATCTGCCAGGGCATCTGGCAAATGTTTGAGATCCTTGGGGATGAACTTGAGATTCTTGAGCTCTTTGGCCACACGCAGAATGATGTGCCAGAAAATCTTTTCCGCCAGGGAACGCTGCCTGAGCGTGAGATGCCCGTGCTTGAAAAGCTGCCGGGCCTCGTCGCGGTAGTACATGGCGTCGTTGTAGCATTCCTGGAGATTCTTGAGGGAGAGGACGTCCCGGACCTCGAAAAGGCTGGCGATG
Source organism: Desulfoplanes sp. (assembly GCF_054921335.1). Taxonomy (NCBI): domain Bacteria; kingdom Pseudomonadati; phylum Thermodesulfobacteriota; class Desulfovibrionia; order Desulfovibrionales; family Desulfoplanaceae; genus Desulfoplanes; species Desulfoplanes sp. The sequence goes on from NZ_JBUDSQ010000002.1 coordinate 957, forward strand.
ATCTCGGGATCGTTTTCTACAGGCCCATCCGGAAGTTCCGGGACTTCGAAACGGCCCACGTCGAGGACATTGAACAAGAGAATGGAATAATAGGCCACCGTGGCCCGGCCCGATTCGGTGATGACCACGGGGTGGGGTATGGCATCATCGTCCAGGGTGGTCATGATCGTGTCGATGATGTCCGCGCAGTACTCGTCCAGAGAATAATTCCGGCTGTTGGTATAATTGGTGTGCGACCCATCATAATCCACGGCCAATCCGCCCCCGAGATCAAGATATCCCATGGGCGCGCCCTCGGCCACCAGACCGGCATAGACCCGGCACCCTTCGAGCACGGCGAACCTGAGATCCCGGATATTGGGGATCTGGGAGCCGAGATGGTAGTGCAAGAGCTGGAGGCAATCGAGCATACCCTGCTCCTTGAGGGTATCGACCACTTCGACCACCTGGGTTGACGAAAGCCCGAAGATGGACCGGTCCCCCCCGGAATCCGTCCAGTGCCCACCCGCCTGGGTGGAAAGTTTGATGCGCACGCCGATGAGGGGCTTGATCCCCAATACCCTGGATCGCTCGAGCACCAGGGACAATTCACTGGGCATCTCCAGGACGAAGAAACACTTGACCCCCATCTTGGTGGCGTACAGCCCGAGATCCACAAATTCCTCGTCCTTGTACCCGTTGCAGATGAGGCAGGCCTCACGGTCCTTCAAAAGGGACAGGGCAGCGATGAGCTCGGCCTTGCTCCCGGCCTCGAGCCCATGGTGGTATTGCTCGCCGAACCGAGCGATTTCCTCAACCACCTGCTGCTGTTGGTTGACCTTGATGGGAAAGACCCCCCTGAAACTCCCCTGGTACTCGAACTCCTCCATTTTAGCCCTGAATATTTCGTGCATGGAGCTGATCTGGGAATCGAGGATGTTCTCGATGCGCAGGAGCACGGGCATTTCATACCCCCTATCCCGTATGCCCGCGATGACCTCGGTCAGGTCGACGGATATTTCCTTGTTGCTCGGGAAAGGAGTGACGACGATATTTCCCTTGGGAGAAACATCAAAATACCCGATCCCCCAATTATGGATATTGTACAGATCCGCTGCATCCTGGACGGACCACCGTTCCAAGGCCTGTTTCTTGATCATTGAACTATCCTTGTCTTTTTAGTCTCATAACGGCATGCGAACGATAAAATGGAGCCAATACGTTCCGCTCTGGTCCAAACGGTCCCCGTCCCGATCCTGGGGATCAGCCAATAGAGGGGCCCGGATCGAGCGGATTGTCACTCTGTTTCTATGTTTTTAGGCCCATCGTGTAAACGTCAAAAAGGATCTTTTCTGTTATATACAAACCAGTGCGTTACGTTTTCTCAGCCGGGTTTGTATTTGTTCTCCAAACATCATTATGGTACCAATGGCTCCGGAACATAGACCAACCGATCAAATGCTCCCAGCCCCAGTCATCAACATGGACAAACAAAACATGACCGATCCGCTGAAAAAAATCTACGACGAATTCGCCTCGGCCTATGACCAGAACCGTGGATTGTTTGACATGACCAAGATCATTGATGTTTTTTCATCATTTTTGCCGGAAGGCCCGGATCGTTCGCTATGACATGCAGAGAGATCATCGAGGCCAGGGACATGCTCGGTCTTCCGGAAAAGGCGTCCTGGGAGGAGGTCAAAACCTGCTACAAGGGATTGATCAAAACATGGCACCCGGACCAATGCATCAACGCTGAGGAGCAGGCAAGGTGCAACCAGATGACCGCCAAAATCAACGCTGCCTACGCGGTCATCCGAACATACTGCAACAACTATCAGTTCTCATTTAGCGACCAGGAAATTCGCAAATACATGTCCACGGAAGAATGGTGGTTCGAGAGATTCGGCAACGATCCCCTATGGGGGCCCGCCAGAAAAGGGTAAGCCCCACCATTGCCAAGCCCACAGACAATGCGTATTGGGCGTGCTCCTTCATGGCGCGTTGCCCCAACAACACGCCGATCGACCAATGCCTTTCTTTGGGAGCACCTCCATTATGACCAATGAAATCCTCTGGACCGGATTCGCCCTACTGGACCTCATCGCCGTCCTTACGGTCTTCCGGTTCTTCGGCAAACCAGGCCTTCTGGCCATGATCGTCTTCAGCCTGCTGACCTGCAACATCCAGGTCATCAAGACGGTCCAGCTCTTCGGCATCACCACCACCCTGGGCAATGTCCTCTATGCCAGCGTCTTTCTGACCACGGACATCCTGAGCGAATTCTATGGCAAGAAGGCGGCCCGGCAGGGAGTCCTTCTGGGATTCACGGCCCTGGTTCTGGTGACCCTGTACATGCAGATCGCCCTGCTTTTCACCCCGGCGGCCGACGACTTTTCCCAACCCCATCTGCAGGCTATCTTCGGATTCATGCCCCGCATCGCCCTGGGGAGCATGGTCGCCTATCTCGTCTCCCAGTGGCACGATGTCTGGGCCTTCCACCTGCTCAAATCCTGGACCCGGGGCAAATACCTGTGGCTCAGGAACAACGGTTCCACCCTGATCAGCCAGGCACTCGACACCCTGGTCTTCTGCACCATCGCCTTCTGGGGGGTCTTTGAGACGTCAATATGGATCCAGATCGTCATGTCCACCTATCTCATGAAGACCATCATGGGGGTCATGGACACCCCGTTCATTTATTTGGCCCGGCGTATCCACAAAGGACACTCGGAACCCGGAACGCAGGCCACGGCCTGATCTTCTCTCTTCCGTACCATCCCAAAAATCCCGGCAGGATGATCATCCTGCCGGGATTTTTGGCGTTTGTAGACATACCTGCGCTCTATGGACGAATTGATCGGATTTTGGTCATATACGATGGCATCGTATACTTCTACCCACGCGTATCCGTTTCTCTGCGTCATGGATATGGTTCCCGCACGGTTACCCATCCCCTAGCGACAAGGCATGCCTTGTCGCTACTTCCCCACCTGCGCATGGATTCCCCGGCATCTCTACACGGTTCTCTATCGTGTGTTCTTTCTCCTCCCGTTGCCGCGCATGGCGAACCGCTGCCAGGGGGCGAACTGGTAGACTGCGAGCATGGCCAGGGACTGGATGGCCATAGAGATGAACATGGCTATCCAGATACCCTCGGCATCCTTGAAGAAAATATGGCCGAGGAACCAGGCCAGGGGGAGACGGATGAGCCAGGACGAGGTGCCGGTAACGCCCATCTGGTACATGGTCGCTCCTGCCCCGGACAGGGCGCCGCCCAGGACCATGGACACGACCACGAAAGGTAGGGCCGCCAGGTTGTAGTGGAGATAGCTGACCGCCACCGCGTTCACGGCCGGGTCCGGCGCCACGAACCGGGCGATATCCTCGATCCAGGTCCAGGCAAGGACCGTGATCACGGTAACCACGATCATGGCCAATCCCAGGATACGGTAGCCAAAGACCTTGGCCTCCCTGGGGTCACCGGCACCAAGATAGTGCCCCACCAGAATGGCTGCGGTGAAGTTGAAGGCAAACCCGGGGAGGAAAAACAGGGATTCCACCCTGAGCCCGGCGCTCATTCCGGCCAGGGCAACCACCTCCCCTGTCGGCAGGGACGCGGTGATGGAAAAAAGCAGCAGGTAGGCGGAGTGCCAGATGAGCTGCATCAGCCCTGCCGGCCAGGCCACCCTGAACAAATACGGTAGGGCGCGCCGGACCCATTTCCAGGGGGCAAAGCTCTTGCAGGCCAGGGCTCCCGTTCTTGCCAGGACCAGCAGGTTGAACAGGGTTCCCATGAGTACGGAAAAAAACGTGGCCCAGGCCAATCCCTTGTACCCCAGATCGGGGAGCCCGAAATATCCCAGCCCGAACCCGAGGTCGCCCAGGGTGTTCACCGTGGTCACCAGAACCATGGCGTACAGCGGACACATGACCTGTTTCCTGGCCCGGAAAACGGCGTTGCTGATGATGAATAGATAATAGGCGGGCAGGATAAACAGATAGACATTGAACAGATACCGGGCCACATCCTCAACACCTTCCGGTATCTGGAGAACCTGAAAGAGGAGGGGCCTGGCAGCCAGCCCTCCCAGAAAGAGAACCAGACCGAGAACCACTCCTCCCTCGAGTCCCAAGCCCACGTACCTCTGGACACGACGGAACAATCCGGCCCCGGCTGACTGGCTGATGGCGGCGACGCTTCCATTGGCAAATGCCATGGCAACGACCAGGAAGAAAAAAAGGGCCTGATTGATGATCCCCATGCAGGCCTGGACATTGCGTCCCAACCGTCCGGCAACCCAGACATCGACGAAGCCGATGGTGAAATGAAAAAACATCATGACAACTTGCGGCCATGAAAGTTTCCAGATGTTTTTATATGGCGATTCGAGCATAGCCCTATGCGGGGGTGGTATGTTCACAAAAGCTCCGTAAAAATCAGGTAAATGCACTACCGTCCGCAACTATCCAGATAATTTTCCAAGAATCAGCATTGCGAATTTTAAAAATTATAAATTTCAATGAGTTAAAAAATTTTAGAGATTTCTGGGATTTTAAAAACTTTATGGATTTTAGACAGTTATTATATATTTTAGATGGTTAAGACAAATGATATACCGGTCTCTCTTTTCTCCAATTTCTACAACCCTCCAATTTTTCGGATTTGTCGGTCACCACTCAGATTGAGCGTTCAATTGTACCATGTGTAGCACCAAAATTTCGACCTGCGTAGTTACAAGTATCCTACGGATGCGAAACCATTTTGACGAAAACGCAAAAAAAGTCTACTGATCATCAAACGATAGAAGTTTTTCATCCCACATACATACACATCGGATCCAACCAGGAACCCGCACTTACCAAGGAGGCAACCATGCTGATACGAGAATGGATGAGCCAGGACGTGATCACAGTGACCCCGGACACATCGATGATGAAGGCGTCCAAGATACTCAAGGAAAAGAATATCCGCAGACTCCCAGTGGTCGACGAGTCCGGCAAAATGGTCGGTATCGTCACGGACAGGGATATCAAGGAGGCATCGCCTTCCAAGGCGACCACGCTGGACGTCCATGAACTCTACTATCTATTGTCGGAGATCAAGATCAGGGACATCATGACCAAGAACCCCTTTTGCGTGGATGCAAACGGGACCGTTGAAAAAGCCGCCGTTGTCATGCGCGAGAAAAAGGTCGAAGGGCTTCCGGTGGTCGATGACGGGGATAAGGTCGTGGGGATCATCACGGAGACGGACATCTTCAATGTCATGATCGACATCACCGGTGTCTACCAGGGCGGCGTGCAGCTGGGATTCAAACTCCGCAACACTCCCGGATCGCTCAAGGACGTATTGAGTGATCTGCGTGCTTCCAAGGCCCGGATCATCAGTATCCTGACCTCCTACGACCAGGGCGGACCGGAAACAAGGCACGTGTACATCCGCATCGCCGACATGGACAAGTCAGAGGAAAACCAGCTCAAGAAATCCCTGGAAGAAAAATACAACCTCATGTTTTGGGTGAGGGATACGGTGCATCCCACGGCGTTGTAGAGACGCGCGGCGCCGGGCGCCGGGGACATAGGATATAAGGATATAGGATACAGGACAAAACCGGGGCGGGTTCTCTACTTGCCCCGGTTTTTGTACGTCTGGTCCTCTCTACTCTACAATCTCTCCTCTGTGTTGTAGGGGCGAACGGTGGCAAATAATACTTCCAGTATTGACCTCGAAAGAGCCACCTACCTTTGCGCGTTGGCTATAATTGGGAATGATTTTTTATCACCGTCCGCCTTAGAGGACAACGAACTTTTATCTTATATCCTATATCTTCATCCCCGAGAATGCCGGAAAAATGGTGCCGATGGGCAGATGCGGAATGACCACCCGTTCGAGATCCTCGCATCCCGGTCGCCAGATGGTGGCTGTGGGCTTGCGCCTCATCGTGTGCGTGGTCAGGGTCAGCCGGGTGATATTACCGGGATTGACCCAGCGGGTCATGCCCCTGGTCTCTGAGGGCTGGGGACGGTGGATGTGGCCGTTGACCATCCAGTGGACACCGGGGATCTCCTGAATAGGCACGGGCTTATCCCGGAAATCAGCAAACGCTACATTGTGGTGACCGATCCAGATGACGGTTTCTTGCTTGGGACCGGAAAACGACGACGGCAGGGGATAGCCGTCGGGCGAAGCGCCCAGGAGGACCGTTCCTCCCGGTGCCTGCAGCCGGAACACCGGACCTGGCCGCTGGATGATGCGGATCGCCTTGCGTTTCTCCAACCGCACCAGGGAGACATCGGGGGTGATGGCCCGTGAATCCAGATGCTTGTCATGGTTCCCCACCAGAACCCAGGGGTGATGGGGCTTGAACATTCTGTGGAGCTCTTCGAGCACCGGTTCGGAGTTATCCACGGGCCAATGGAACATATCTCCCAGAAAAACCGCTATCAGATCCAATTCAACGGCCGTCTGGAGACAGAACCGCAATTTGGCCAGCACCTGGTCACAATAGTCCCCCTGCCGCTCGAAAGGCGGTTCATCCGCCACATGGGGATCAGCCACGAACAAGATCCCTTTGCCGTGGACCATTGGCACGGAACCGTTTTGTCCATCCATCGGGTACATATGTTTTGTTTCCTTGCAGACGTTGGTGAATAGGGCATTCAACCCCAACAATTTGGGATACGAAATGTTGGAAACGGAAGCGATTTGCTCCCACGTATCGCCCCGGAACCCGACAACATAACGAACAAATGTAGGGGACGCACGCGCTCCAGGACTCTGGATCATGCTGCGGCCAATATTCTGTTTAGAAATTCCACACGTACAATTGGTCGTGGTCGGACAGATTGACGTCCGTACACGTCCGGGGTTGACAAATGGGTAAAGTTAGTTTTGGCTAACCACATTCCCTCCCCCTCCAACGACCTCTTCCGGTCCATCAAACCTAAAACCATGAGGAATCATATGCCATACAACAATTTCCAACGCTATCCTTCCACGGTCTGGCGATCGGCACAGAATTTTCTAAACCGCATGGGCATCCATCCGATTGCCGCACTCATCGGTATAATTCTGTTGATCATCTTCCCACGCTTCGTTATCTTTGGGGCAATCATTTATGTCGTTTACTGGTTGTACCGCAACGGGGTCTTCTCAAGCCGGGGCCGTAATTCCGGTCCGGGTTCCGGTCCTGGAGGACGGGGAAGACGAGGTGGCGGTGGAGGACGGGGACGACGGTAACCATTCCAACGGGGAACCATGAACCACGAACAAAAACATGCCCTGCTCACCGGCATTCTGGTCCTCGCCCTCCTGATCGGGGGCGGGCTCCTGCTCACCGTGTTCGAAGACCTGAAAAACCTGGTCTTGATCGGCCTACTCATCCTGGCAGGGATCGGCTGTCTGGTCCAGGGACGCTCAAAATCAAAGACGAGCAAACCGTCTAACCTACCTGACAAGTAACACAGACCCAAGGAGTCCTGATGGCATCCACTTCTCCGGAAGAAAAAAATAGCGCCAACGTTTTCGTGGCCCGCCAACCCATCTTCACGACACGGCGGGACATATGGGCCTATGAACTCCTGTTCAGGAACAGTAAAACATGCTCATCGGCCGAATTCCCGGATGCCAACCAGGCCACCTGGCAGGTCATCGCCGACGGTTATACACTGGCCCGAGCGGGTATCCGTCCGGAAACCAGGACGTTCATAAATTTTCCCGAGCAGTTACTCCGTGAGGAATCTGCCTTTGCCCTCCCCGCTGCAACCTCGGTCATCGAGGTCCTGGAGGATGTCGAGCCGGATCCGGAAATCCGGGACCGGCTGGCAACCCTGAAAAAACATGGGTACACCATCGCCCTTGATGATTATGTGGGAAGGGCCGGGTATGAATCGTTCATCGAACTGGCCGACATCGTCAAGGTAGACATCCTGGGGATGGAGACCCGCAAGATCAAGGAAATTGCCAACAGGCTCAAACCTTACGGATGCCGGCTCCTCGCTGAAAAAGTCGAAGACCGGGACATTTTCGAGGCCTGCCGGAGTATGGGATTCGAACTATTCCAAGGCTTCTTTTTCAGTCGACCGGAGATCATACCGGGACACAAACTCTCCTCCAGCCAGCTCAGCCGGCTCAAACTGCTCAAGGAACTGAGCAGTGAGGACTTCGAGCTGCCCCGTCTCTCGAAGATCGTCCAGTCGGATGTCTCCCTGTCCTACCGACTCCTGCAGTACATCAACTCCACCCACTTCAGCACCCGGATCAAGGTGGAATCCATCTCCCGAGCCCTGGGTCTTCTGGGACGCAGGAACATCCAACAATGGCTCCGGGTGACCATCATGGCCGATATGAACAACACGGACAGCGGCAAAGAACTCTTATGGCTCTCGGTCACCCGCGGACGGTTCCTGCAACTGCTCGCCGAATATCAGACCATGCCCTTTCCGCCCAAGTCCATGTTCGTGCTCGGGCTGTTTTCCCTGCTCGACGCATTGCTCGGCCAACCCATGCAAAAAATCCTCAAGGATATCCCGCTGGATACAAAGCTCAAGGCATGCATCATCGATCCCGAAAACAGGTCATGCCCCTGGTTGACCTTCCTGGCCTTGCAGGAAAGGGGGGAATGGATGGAAAGCAACGCCCTTCTCGACAAGGAAGGAATCTCCCCTGTCCTCGCGGCCGAACTCGGCCTCCAGGCCCAACAATGGGCCGTGGAAATGCTCAAGGGACAGGGGTGAAAATATCAATCCTCCCAAATACATCCCGTAGGGGCACCCCTTGCGGATGCCCGTTTGGCTCTAAAACCCACCCCAGACGTTGCCGAGATTGGTCACCCGCAAGGGGTGCCCCTACAGAAGATCTCGATCAGGCATAAATGATTACTTGAGAGTAAACCAAAATCCGTTTGGAATCAGAACCGCCCGGCAATCCATGTCGGGCGGTTCTTTCATTGTGTGATGCCGCGACGGACGAATCATTCCATATCCAAGACCAATGTCCCCCGGGCGTTTTCCACCAGAATGTCCTCTGCCCTGCGCAATTTTTGGTAATCAGCCGGAGAAACCACCATGGGCCTTGAAAGAGCGTGTACCTCGATTTCCAGGGCCTGGGGCGGCACATGTGCCAGGCTACCGGAACGGGAAGGCATTACCCTGCCGTGCACCCGCATGCTGCCGACCTCTCCAATGGGGATGGAGAAATCACCTACCGGATGGACAAGAATTTTTTCCGTGCCCCTGGGCAGGTCGATCCGGATACGGATGGTGGTTTCCTTGTCCAGATCCCGGAACAGGGGATTTATTCTGGTCCGGCTGTCAACTCCGGCCAGATCCTCGATCATTCCGGGAAGATCCAGATACAGATATTCCCCCTGGCGGGTTCCCAGCCTTTGGACACGGACCGCAATGGTCTCCTGACCGGGGTAAGCTTTGAAATCCTGGTCGTACGCGGTCAGCTCACCGTTCAGGCTTATCTGTCCGGTCTGCTCCTGACGATACCTGGCCGCCATCTCCGGAGACATCTCGGCCAGCATTCTGTGGTAGTCGTTGTACATGGTCCCCCGGAACGTCTGGGTCCTGGTGACCAGGGCGTCACCGTTATCCTGAAGACCAATGACATAGTCCGCGTCCACGCCGTCATGCTTCCCCTTCCCGGCCTCGATGATCGTCAGTCGGCCCCCGGGCAATTCCAACCCGGCCCGACCGTGCAGGGTCGTACTCCCGAGGACCGCGTATTCATCGGTATCGTTTAGATAGATGTCGCGCTCGTCGACCCGCACCCTGACCAGGACCTGATCCAGCCAGTCGCGGGACACGAACACGCGCATGAACTCCTGCAAGGCGGGCACCGAAGGCGCATTGCAGGCGACCACGAAAACCGGGTCCAGCCCAACGGCTTGGAGCATGGCATACAGAACAATGGCCCGATCCGCGGAACATCCGTACCCTGCCTGCAGAACCACATCAGCACCAAAAGCATGTTCCAGGGGATAGGTGTCGGTTCCCGGCCCTTTCAAGGCGATATTTCTGGCCACGTAATCCCGGATCAGCCGGACCTTCTCCAGGTCGCTGCCGGCTTCTTCCACCAACGTTCTGGCCGTGGCGGCCGTTTTCTCACTCTGCCCGGCAGCCCCGTCGAAGCGTTCGGCCAGCCCCCCGGCCAGCTCGGACCATGTTCCGGATGTCAGCGCCACAACGGGCTGGAAGGCATAGGCTGGGGGCAGATCATTCTCCTGGACGACCGGAGCAACCCTGCGGGCCGCAAAAAAGTAGGTCACGAACCCGTCCTGCTCCCGCCTGGTCCGCTCGATGACGTGCCCTGGTTCCCTGACCCACTTCCCGGCCAGCCCCCATCCCTGATCGGCGGCAACGACACGGACCATCAGGCTTTTGGGGATGCGGACACGTACGGTCTTCCGGACAACCGGATACTCGCCGGACAGGATCTCCCGCACGGCAAACAGCTCCCGCTTCTCCACGACCCGTTCCAGGGTGTAGTCAATGACCGATCCCTGCTCCACGCCGGGCAGCCCCGCCACCAGGGTCTTGGCGGCAGGATACATGGGGGCTTCTCCCACCCAGGGGGCATCCATGCGGTTGATCTCCTGGGGTTCGATGGACTTTACGGTCCCGTCTTTGCCCGTGACCGTGGCCTCCACGATACGCACCCGTTCATAGGCCGGGGTGTAGTCGACCCGGATCTCGCTGTTCTTCTTCTTGCCCGCATAGGTAAGGATCTGCTGGCGGATGTGATCCCGGCGCACCCAGGTATGTTCGTCCTGCACCCGAACATCCACCCCGTGGCTCAGGACAACGGCATCGGGGTTGAACGATCCATACCAGGCGGGGATACTCACGGACTTCCTGGTGGCCGCGAACAGACACCCGGACCGGTCCTCGACCTGTTGCCCGGCCAGGTTCTTTTTCAGTCCGAGGTACTCGGCCGGAGAGTATTCCGGAAGGTTCAGGGAAAACAGGTGCCGGGCAACAAGGGTTCCGTCTTTGATGCTGAAGGAACGGGTGAAATCCGTTTCCTTGGAATGTGTGGTCATGGACTCCGGGGCACTGAGTAACGCGCCCATACCCTCCCCGAGCTCGATACGCAGGGTTTCATCCACCCCGCAGGCATACTTGGTGAACAGGGGATAACGCCGCTTTTCAAGCCCCATCTTGTCGATGAGCATCCTGGCCACCCCCACATGACGGCCCAGGGGCGGCAGAGGAAGCATGCGGACGCCCTCCTTGCCCACGGTGAGCTCTGGGACCCGAAAACCGAGCCGGACGGTCAAGGTCCCGGTGGTATCCATGATATTCTCGGGCGCTACGTCCATGGAGAGGAGTTCGGCACCGGGATATCCCTTCTTGAGCACGGTTTCGAAATAGGTACGCTGCTTTTCCCGGGGAGCACGGGCAAAAAAGCCCCGGTAGGCACTGTCGTTGATCCCGTTGAATGTCAGCATGGTTTCGGCATCAAGGGATCCGGACGTGTCAAGCGTTCCCCTGGTCCCGATGGTCAGCATATTGTCCGCGGCCGGAATGACCGGACTGGTCCGCAAATGATCACCCTCGGGCATGGCAACGAGATAGCTGCAGTTGTTCAGATAGGGCGGGAAAAGATCCCTGGTGTGTTCGTCCGTGGAATCCATGAGCACGATGGTTCCCTCCCCATCATCCAACCGCACACAGCTGATAGCGTGGTTGAAAAACGGCTGGGGGACCTCGGGATCCTTTTTGGGCCCGGACATGATGAGCACCGGATAGGCATCGAACCCGGCCAGCCGGAGCATGGCCACAAGCAGAGCGGCCTTGTCCCGGCACACCCCGGCACGGCGGTCAAAGGTCATGTCCACGGGATGGGGTTCGTAGCCTGGGGCGTTCTTTTCCAGGGTCAGCCCGAGATAGCGGACCTTCTGGGATACCCAGGTAAAGATCGACCTGATCCGCGCCATGGGATCATCCTTGCCGTCAAGCAGTTCCCGCACCTTGGTCCGCATGGGCTCGTTGACCCTGTCCAGATGGGGCTTGGACAGGTCCCAATACCACCGGGAAATCCATTCCCAGTCCGGAATGGTGCTCACCAGGACCCGCTGCGCCACCGTATGGAACGAGGGCATGTCCGGCTCTGGGAAGGCCTGGGGAATGTCCCGCCCCTCCCAGACATGGACGATCTGGTCGCCGACTCGGTGTTCGGTATGGGTCAGGGTATCGCCCACCCTGTCCCGAATGGCCACGCCGGCCAGGGGCAGGGACGCGGGACCTATGAGGGTGTGGGTCTTGTGGACAATGGGTGAGGTATTTTCAAAGGGGATCAGCTCGCTGAAACTGCCGGGAGTGCGCACCTTGGAAAAGGTATCCTCGATGGTGTAGTGTATGAGATCCCCGACCTTGAGCTCGGGCAGGTTGAGCATGAGGATCTTGTCGTTGGGATTGTAGATGTTCGAATCCATCTGGCTGCGGTCGATCATCACCCGGGAATTGGCCGCTATGTCCACGGAAACGACCGTCCCGTCGGGACGGATGACCTCCACCCCGTGGAACCGGGTGGTGTTGTAGGGGATGGTGAACCAGGAAGACAGGGATCGGAGGGACTCCACCCCTTCCTGCGTCAAAACCTTGTGATAGGTCTCGTCCCGCTGCACGTAAGTCCCGTCTTTCTGGTACATGACCCAGGTGTGGCTATCCACAACAACGGTATCCGCGTCGGGATAGGCCCCGGGTGTGACGACCGCGGCCACGGCCAGAGCGTTTGCCCGGTCGATGAGAATGGTGGGTTTGTCCACCGCGCCCTGGGCAAGGCCAGATGTACAGAAGAATGTCCAGACCAACGTCAGGGAAAAAAGAATATGCAAAGGCAACGGTCTTGTTTGCATCACGAATACACCTCCTGATCCACGATGAGAGTACCAAACGGTTTGTCGTTTATCATCCCGAAAAAAAATCATTTTCCTGCATTGCAGGCCAAGAACGGACAGAACGCCAATGCCTCCGGCGTGATACGATTCCTGTCCTTCCCTGTGGCGTACAAGAACAGCGGGGGTTCCATGACCATCCCCTGCCCCCCATTTTTGCGGCCTTCCACCAGAACGAGCCTTGCCGGATCACCGATCCGCCCATGAACCGGCAGAACGCGTTTGGGCACGACACCATTTGCAAGCATGGCAGTGAACAACAGGTCCAGACCCTCGGCCAGAAATACGAAATAGATCCGTCCACGGTTCTTGAGCACGTGCGCCCCCCCGGCCACAAAATCCTCCAGACCGGCGGCAACCAGAAAACGGGCCCGATTGCGTGATTCTTCGGGACACGTCCTGCCCCGGCCGGTCTTACGATATGGTGGATTGCACACCACCACGTCGGCCCGTTGGGGACGGAGCATCCGGGCAGCATCACATACATCGCCCTGGACGATCCCCATGTGTTCCCCAAATCCCATGGCAGTCACATTGGTACGTGCCGACCGGACCATGTTCGGGTCTCTGTCCAGACCGACACTACGAATATTCAGGGATCCATGGCGCAGCAACAGTCCCAGGCCGATCACCCCACACCCGGTTCCCAGATCCAGGACGTGTTCGTTCTTTTTGAGTGTTACGAAGCAGGACAGGAGCAAGGCATCCACGGAAAAGCGGAACCCATGCCCGGGCTGCATGAGGCCACGGGGAAAAAGATCTCTTGCCCCTTCGATGGAAATGGTCATGACTCAACCGGTATACGTGGCAGATGGTTTATCCAGGGAAGACGGCCGCAGCGGACACAGATGGCCTGGAAAATACTTGAAACACAGAAGACAATGGGAGAACATGTAAACTTACAGCGCTATCTCTTTTTTCTGCGCAGGGCACCGAGCAGCAAGGAAGCCTCGGGTATGCCCCACATGGTGGCCAGCCCCATGAAGACGAATACCCAGACAGGGATGAGCGCAAAGGCCAGAATCGCATGGCTGGCCGTGGCCATGGTTCCTGCCAGGACGCAGCCGCTCAAAAACGACACTTTGCCAAGGGCCGGGGAACAACGCAGACGGCCCAGGTCCTGTTTCCGAGCGACACACCAGGCCAGCAAACCGACATTGGCCCAGGAGGAAAGGGACGTGGCGGCGGCCAGTCCCACATGATCGTAGAACTGCATCAGCACCAGGCCCAGGGAAATATTGAGCACCAAGCAGACCACAGCGATCCACACCGGTGTCTTGGTGTCCTCTAGGGCGTAGAACGCTGAAACCAATGGCCTGACACAGGAAAATGCTGGCAAACCCAGGGAATAGGCCTGTAGGGCCATGGCCGTCTGGACCACGGCGTTACCCGTAAAGGCACCCCGTTCGAAAAGCAGGCCCACAATGGGTTCGGCCAGACCGACCAGACCGGCAGCGGCCGGAAGACTGATGAACAACGTTAGATCAAGGGCAGAGGACAGACCGCTCCCAAACCCCTTCCAGTCCTTGTCCCCGGCCAGGCCGGACAGGGACGGGAGCGCCGCTGTGCCGATGGCCACGCCAAAAATCCCCAAGGGGAACTGGACCAGCCGGTCCGCATAATAAAGATAGGAGATGCTCCCCAGTGGGAGAAAGGACGCGAGCATGGTCCCCAAAAGGATGTTGATCTGATAGACGGCCGAACCAAAGACCGATGGGCCCATGAGGGTGCCGATCCGTTTGACGCCCGGATCACGCAGGCGGACCTGCCCCAACCAGGAAAACCCCTTTTTCTGCAGAACCGGCTGCTGGACCAGCCACTGGGCCGCTCCGGCCGCGAGCACACCCCAGGACAGGGCGTAGGGTACGCAGATCCCCATACCCACTGCCGTCAGGGCAGCGGTGATGAGCACGATGTTCAGCATGCACGGGGCCAGGGCCGGTGCCAGAAAATGGTCCATGGCATTGAGCACGCCCATGCATAAAGCCACGGCCGAGATAAACAGAATATAGGGGAAACAGATCCTGACCAGGGTGGCGGTGGTGGACAGGAGTTCGGGAGACCGGGAAAACCCCGGGGCGACCAGCAGGGTGAGGGGTTCGGCAAAGAGCATGGCCGTGCAAACAATGCCCCCGAGAATGATCAGCAGCCACACCTGGACCGAGCGTGCCAGGACAAAGGCGGCCCGGTCCCCCTCTGCCTGTCGGGTCCGGGTGAACACGGGCACGAAGGCCATGGTCAGGGACCCTTCGGCAAAGAGACGCCGGAGAAGATTGGGCAGTCTGAAGGCCACGAAAAAGGCATCGGCCAGGGGCCCGGCACCCAGGGCAAAGGCCACGATAAGATCCCGGGCAAATCCCAGAATACGGCTGAGCAGGGTCGCCCCCGCCACCACCGTGGCGTTGCGGGTTATTCGCCGGGCATGTTCGGACATGGAAACACAGTCTCCTCAATCGAGCGTGTTATGACAGGTGGACTTTCCAACCAAAATATTGGTTGTAGCATACGACAACGATCCCGGGGAAAAATGCCCTTGGGTTGCGAAAACTTGCTGTCTCAAACCAGGCGTAATGGTTTACCCCCGGCCACGCAGAACCCGTCATAAAAAAAGCCGACAAGTATGTCGGCAAGGGAGAACCGGGCGGCTCGTTTTACGCCGCCCGGCCAATCGTTGTTTACAAAGCGGACAGGACGCGGCCCATCACTGGGGCTGGACCCGGGCATCGTCCTGGAACAGGGTCGAGGCGAGAGGAACAATGTGTCCCTTACCGCAAAAAAGTGTCTCTGCGGATGTGTCCACCAATGCCCGACAGAGTACGTCATCCAGGTGCTCCACACAGGTGATCTCGATATCCTTCAATATGGCCTCGGGGACCTCCTTGAGATCGGCCTCGTTGTCCGCGGGGATGATCACGTTCTTCATGCCCCCCCGGTGTGCGGCCAAAAGCTTTTCTCTGAGTCCACCGATGGGCAAAACCCGCCCGCGGAGGGTGATCTCTCCGGTCATAGCCACATCGTTACGCACGGGAATGTGGAGCAATGCGGATACCAGACTGGTAGCCAGCGTGATCCCGGCCGAGGGACCATCCTTTGGTGTCGCTCCTTCAGGAACATGCACATGGATATCGATTTCCTTGTAGAAATCCGAGCGTAACCCGAACATTTCCCCCCGGGAACGGATATAACTCAGCGCGGCACGGGTGCTCTCCTGCATGACATCCCCGAGCTTTCCGGTGATCTCGATCTTTCCCGAACCGGGCATCAATGCCACCTCGACCAAAAGGAGCTCGCCCCCGACCCGGGTCCAGGCCAGGCCAGTACATATCCCGACCAGGGGACGGTCTTCGCCTTCTCCGTGCCGGACCTTTGGTACCCCTAAATAGGAGTGGACATTCGTCTTGGTCACGGAAAGGGTCTTTTCCCTACGTGAGGGGTCCTCGACAATCTTGCGGGCGATTTTACGGCAGACCGAAGCGATCTCCCGCTCCAGGTTTCTGACCCCGGCTTCACGGGTGTACCGTTGAATGATCTCCTGAACCGCCCCCTTGGACATGTTCACGGCAATATCGGCAAGGCCGTTTGCCCCGAGCTGTTTGGCCAGCAGAAAATCCATGGCGATACAGGTCTTTTCCGTCTCAAGATAGCCGGGGATCTCGATGATCTCCATGCGATCCTGGAGCGGCTCCGGAATGGCGGACAGGCTGTTGGCCGTGGTGATGAAGAATATTTTAGAAAGGTCGTAGTCCAAATCAAGATAATGGTCGTTGAAGGCGCTGTTCTGTTCCGGATCGAGGACTTCGAGCAGAGCGGCCGAAGGATCTCCCCTAAAATCGGTACTCATCTTGTCCACCTCATCGAGACAGAACACCGGATTGTTGCTGTCCACACGTTTCAAGGACTGGATGATCTTTCCGGGCAGTGCCCCAACATAGGTTCTGCGGTGCCCACGGATCTCTGCCTCGTCCCGGACTCCTCCGAGCGACAACCGTACAAACTCCCGGCCCATGGCCCGGGCAATGGACTTGGACAGGGACGTCTTGCCAACCCCAGGAGGGCCAACCAGACAAAGTATCGGCCCCTTTAACCGGTCCATCAGGGACTGCACAGCCAGATACTCAAGGATCCTTTCCTTGGCCTTCTTGAGCCCGTAGTGGTCCTCATCGAGAATCTTTTGGGCCTCGTGGATATCGATGTTCTCTTCCTTGATATGGTTCCATGGAAGGCCCAGAATCCAGTCCACATAATTGCGGATGACGCCGTGTTCGGCCGAGGAAGGAGGAATGCGCCGTAGCTTCTTGATCTCGTCCCTTCCCCGTTCCCGGGCATCATCGGGCATATCCAGGGCTTCGAGCTTTTCCTCCAGTTCCTTGAGTTCGGATTGGGGATCGCTGTCCTGTCCCATCTCCTTGTGGATAGCCTTGAGCTGCTCCCCCAGATAATACTCTTTCTGGTTGCGCTCCATCTGCTTCTTGACCCGGGTCTTGATTTTCTTTTCCAGGCCGTAGACCTCTATTTCCTCCTGGAGGTGGGCATAGACTTTCTCCAGCCGCTCCAACGGATGCAGCTCCTCGAGGACACTCTGCTTCTTCTGGAAGTCCAAACGGAGATGGGGCATCACGGAATCGGCCAGCCGCCCTGGGTAGTTGAGCGTGGATATGGCCAGCACGCTCTCCTTGGCCAATTTCTGGTTGATCCGGGCATACTCTTTGATAGCGTCCTGGGTCGCACGCACAAGAGCCTCTGACTCGGGTGTCCGCGAATCCACCTCGGGCAGAGCGGACACCTCGGCCAACGGGACGGCGAGTTCCATGTCTTGGACACCATCGAGCTGAGCCCTGTACAACCCCTCAAAAAGGACCTTGATCGTCCCGTCGGGGAGCTTGAGCATTTGCAATATTTTGCTCACCGTGCCGACATTATACAGATCGTCCCGGCTGGGATCCTCGATATTGGCATCCCTCTGCGTAACCAAAAAAATCTCTTTGTCGTGTTCCGCCAAGGCTGTTTCTATTGCTTGGATGGAAGCCTTGCGACCGACAAAAAGGGGTATGATGGCCCGGGGAAACATGACGACTTCCCGCAGGGACATGAGGGGAAAATCCAGGATGGAGTCACCATCGTCCGGCCGTGAGGGGGGGGGTATAGTTGACATAGGCCTCTTGGGGTGGGGAGTGTTCAAATTGTAGGTTTTATGTTTTAGGTGGTAGGTAATTAGGTGGCAGAGCAATCATTTGCGAGATAACCTGCCGACAAAACAACACTTTTCCCAAACATACGGCCTCAAACCTGCAAACGAAAACCGTAGTTATGCAGACTGGGCCTGTTTTTCATACAGGATAATCGGTTCGACTCCATTTTCGACAACGGATTTGTTGATCACGCATTCCTTGGCGCCATCCAATGAGGGGATGGAGTACATAACACCGAGCATGATCGACTCGAGAACATTGCGCAGTCCTCGCGCCCCTGTCTTGCGCACGATGGATTTTGCGGCAATCGCCCGCAGTGCGTTGCTCGTGAATGTCAACTTGACGCCGTCGAGTTCGAGCATCTTCTGGTACTGCTTGACCAGGGCGTTTTTTGGTTCCTGCAGGATTCTGACAAGATCCTTTTCGTCAAGCTCCTCGAGCGAGGATATAATGGGAATACGGCCGACAAATTCGGGAATGATCCCAAACTTGATCAGATCATCGGGATGGACATCCTTGAGCAATTCGGCCGCTTTCTTCTTCATGCCGACCCCTTCGGCCCCAAACCCCATGACGCTGCCCTGCTGACGTTGCTGGACAATATTTTCCAGACTCACGAATGCCCCGCCCAGAACGAACAGGATATTGCTCGTGTCCAAACGTATGAATTCCTGCTGCGGATGCTTGCGTCCCCCTTTGGGGGGAATGTTGGCCACCGTCCCCTCGATAATCTTGAGAAGTGCCTGCTGGACGCCTTCACCGGAAACATCTCGAGTGATGGATGTGCTCTCGGATTTCCTGGCGATCTTGTCGATCTCATCCACATAGATAATTCCACGGGAGGCCGCCTCGAGATCGTAATCCGCATTCTGGACCAGCTGGACCAAGATGTTTTCCACATCCTCACCCACATACCCGGCCTCGGTCAACGTGGTCGCATCGGCTATGGCAAAGGGGACATTGAGAATCCTGGCCAATGTCTGGGCCATCAACGTCTTGCCGCTCCCCGTGGGTCCGATAAGCAGAATGTTACTCTTGTCCAATTCCACGTCATCGGCGTTTGCCCCAAGATAGTTGACCCGCTTGTAATGGTTGTACACGGCGACGGAAAGAATCCTCTTGGCCTCTTCCTGCCCGATGACATAGTCATTCAGGTCCTCATGGATCTGATCGGGACGGGGGATCTCTCCTGTAGCGAATTCGTCGTCCTTCCCGTTGTCCTGCATGATGATTTCTTGACACAGGGCCACGCACTCGTTGCAGATATACACATCAGGACCTGCAATGAGACGGGCGACATCCGCTTGGATCTTGCCGCAGAAGGAGCAGCAAAGGTCACTAGTATTATTGGTCTTTTTCGCCATAAATCGTTTTACTCCTCGACATTCATTTCACTTCTGCTCGCAAGGACTTCATCGATGACGCCATAGTCGGCCGCCTCTTTGGAGCTCATGAAATAATCTCTGTCAGTATCGTTTTCTATCTTGCTCAGCTCCGCACCCGAATGCTTGGCAAGTATTTGATTCAGGGTGGCCTTCAAACGAATAATTTCTTTGGCCTGGATGTCAATGTCCGTAGCCTGTCCCTGGAACCCCCCCATGGGCTGGTGGATAAGTATCCTGCTATGGGGTAAAGCATAACGCATGCCAGCCTGTCCCGCCGCCAGAAGGACCGCTCCCATGCTCGCCGCTTGCCCCATACACAAGGTGGCCACCGGGGCGGAAATGTACTGCATGGTGTCATAGATGGCCAAACCCGCGGTAACCGAACCACCGGGCGAATTGATGTACATGTTGATCTGTTTTTCCGAATTTTCCGATTCCAGAAACAGAAGCTGGGCACAGATAAGATTGGCAATATTGTCATCTATGGCAGTACCGACAAGAATAATCCTGTCCTTGAGCAGACGGGAATAAATATCATAGGCCCTTTCTCCACGGCCCGAGGTCTCGATAACGACCGGAATATTGTTGGTGACCATGCGTTCCTCCCTTGGTTTGGATGTGGTCGATAGTTTCGGTAGGACTTTTGGTTTCCCCGTCGGTGGCCGAAGAATGACCAGGGGATAGGGGATGGCTCCCTGTCCAAAAACATTTGTTGGATGCCCTCGCCCGTCATATCAGGGGGATCTGCGTACATCCACAGAAATTCGGCGTGGGTGGAAAGAAAACTTTATAGGAAAGAGCCCAGGAGGACAAGAACCGGACAGGCCATGAAAAAAGCAAAGACCGGAGGGATGTTTCTCTCCCCCCGGTCTACACACTGCATGACAATATGGGATCTAGGAGTCGCTTCCAGCAGGGGCCCCGTTTTCATCGGTTTCGGCAGCCGGAACAAGGGTCACTTGGGCATTTTCATAGATCAGATCCATGGCCTTGTCCTGGAGCACTCGGTCGCGCAACGGGACCATGAGATTGTTCTGCTCGTAGTAATCCTTGAGGGCATTGAAATCCTGACCGCTCTGCATGGCCATTTTCTGGAGCATGAGATCGACTTCCTGGGGCTGTACATCGAGCTCCTCCTCTTCGGCCACGGCCATGAGGAAAATTTCGGATTTGACGATATCCTCGCTCTCTTGACGGAATTGCTCACGCATTTCCTCGGGAGATTTCCCCAGGGACTCCAGGCTCTTTCCCTGCTGTTCGGTTTTTTGACGCATGTTCTCGATCTTCTGGTCGATGTGCGACTCCACAAGAACAGGGGGGAGATCAAATTCCACCTGCGCCTTGAGTTCGTCCAAAAGTTTCTTCTGGGCCGCGCTCTTGTGCAAATCCTTGCGGGAAGATTCATAGGACTTGGAGATCATCTCCCTCAACTCTTCCAGGGTTGAGAATCCACCAAGTGTGCTCGCAAAGGCATCGTCGAGCTCGGGGAGTTCTTTTTTCTTGATGGCGTGCAGGGTGACCCGCATCTCGACTTCCTGTCCAGCCAACTCCTCGTTCAGGAAGTCCTCGGGAAAGACGACACTGCCCGATCCTGCTCCGCCCGCCTTGAGTCCCTTGACGATCGACTCGAAGCTTTCAAGGGCACTCCCTTCACCGAGCCGGAGTTCGAAACTTTCCGCCTTGACCGTATCAATAGGCTCCCCGTCCTTGTATCCCTGGAAATCGATCATAGCGACATCGCCATCCTGGGCGTTACGGGGCTCCTCCACACGGACCAGCGTGGCGGAATTCTCACGCATCCGTTCCAGAACCTGGTCGATCTCTGCGGGCTTGATGGCCACCTCTTCCTCGTCAACGGCCAACCCTTTGTAATCGGGAAGATCGAGCTCGGGAAGAACCTCAAAGGAGAAGGAGTACTCATACGACGTCCCCTTCTCGAGAAGTTCCGACCCCTTGGGGTTCATATCCAGACGCCCCAGGGGAGTGACTTCCATCTCGCCCAGGATAGTGTTGATATGGTAGTTGATCAGATCCTGCGTGGCTTCACTATAGATTTTCTGGCCATAGCGGCCTTCTATAAGACTCGAGGGAACCTTGCCCTTCCTGAAACCTTTGACCTCTACATCCCGGCGGTACAGTGCAATGGTGGCCTGTATGGAGGCATTGACCTCATCCTCGGGCACTACCACATTGACAGTTCTCTTGACCGGGCTGATCTCTTCGACAGTGTATTCCATGTAAAATTATTCCTCCTTTATATGCAACGACCAGGACCGTGCCATGGCCTACGGGGTGTTCGTATGGTGCGAGAGGAGAGACTCGAACTCTCACGGTCGCCCGCTGGCTCCTAAGGCCAGTGCGTCTACCAATTCCGCCACTCTCGCAAATTACAAAGACGGCTTTGTAAGCATGGACCCGGAAGGTGTCAATATGTGAAATGTGACGCGAACGGGGCCAGATGGTTGGTGGGGCCATCCCCCTTGCCCAGGTCGAATCCCGCTTCCAGGGCCGAAACCAGATATTTCTGCGCCAGTCTGACCGCCCGGGGAAGACCGTACCCCCGTCCGAGATACGCGGCAATGGCTGCGGAAAGAGTGCATCCGGTTCCATGGGCGTTGTGGGTGTCGGTCTTCCTGTGCTCGAGAGGCACCAACGGAGCGCCGGGCATGCCCAACCAGTCCACCATGACATCTCCCTGAAAATGCCCCCCCTTGAGCAGGACCGCGCCCGCGCCCATATCCAGAAGTCTTTTGGTGGCCTCGGCAATATCTTCGGGAGAGGAGATAGACATACCGGTCAGGGTCTCGGCCTCGGGACGATTGGGGGTGAGCAGGCCGGACAGGGGGAGGATGTGCTTCTTCAGGGCGCCGATGGCGTCTTCTTCGAGCAGGGTATGCCCACTCTGGCTCACGCAGACGGGATCAACCACCAGGGGGAAATCCACGGCCGCAAGCACCGGGGCAAGAGCCTCGATGATCGGGGCCGAAAAAAGCATCCCCGTCTTGGCCGCCTTGATGGGAAAATCATCGAGCACCACAGCGAGCTGTTGGGCCACGAATCCCGGAGAAGCGGGCTCGATCCCGTACACCCCGGTGGTGTTTTGGGCGGTCAGGGCGGTGACCACTGAAAGCCCATAGGTCCCAAGTACGGTCATGGTTTTCAGATCCGCCTGGATACCTGCCCCGCCACCGGAATCAGACCCGGCGATGGTCAGGACGCAGGGGGGGGTATAGATCGGGGGTGGGTGGGGCATGGGAATCTCCTGGGACAACGATATAGGATATAAGATAATACCACCAAAGCAATGGCACAGCATCATTGCCTACGTCGGGGCGATCCGTGGATCGCCCCGACACACTGTGTGTGGTACGGGCCAAAAATTGAGCAACACCACAATCTCTAGAATTTCAACATCATATCGCCGCATCAAGCAACATATTATCCCTATGTATCGTCTCGGGATACGACGCATGCCCGAGAATGGCCTCGATCTCCGAGGAGTTCCGTCCCTTGATGCGTGTGAGCTCTTCGGCCGTGTAGTTGGTCACTCCGACCCCGATGGAATGCCCGGAAGGATCCTCTATCCGGACCATGTCACCCATTCCAAAATCACCGTGGACCCCGCTTATGCCTGCGGGAAGCAGGCTTTTACCATGGTCCGTCAGGGCACGCACGGCTCCGGGATCGATAATGATGGTTCCTGCAGGATCAAGGTTGTAGGCCATCCAAAATTTCTTGCGGGAGATACACCGGTCCTCGGGCACCACCCAGGTCCCCAGTTCCTCGCCGGCAAAGACCTTTTCCAGCCCGAAACGGGTTTTGCCCGAAAGGATCAAGGTCGGCACTCCGAGCTGGGCCGCGCGCCGGGCCGAAAGGAGTTTGCTGTACATCCCGCCGGTTCCGCTCCCGGTCTTGCCCCGGCAGATCTCTTCCAAGGGCATGGAGGCGATATCCTCTATATAGGGGAGAAACGAAGCCTCGGGATTCTCCAGCGGGTTGTCCGTGAACACCCCGTCGGCCGAGGTCAGGTTGATGAGCAGGTCCGCCTCCACCGCATTGAGGATGAGGGCGGCCAGGGCGTCGTTGTCCCCGAACTTGAGTTCCTGAACAGCCACGGTATCGTTCTCATTGATAATGGGAACGACCCGCCACCCCAGGAGCATGGACAGGGTATTGCGGGCATTGAGGAACCGCTCCCTGTCCCGGAGATCGGCCCGGGTGAGCAGAACCTGGGCGGTCACGGCATCGTACCGGGCAAAGGCCTCGTCATAGAAGTGCATGAGCCGACTCTGGCCGATGGCCGAGGTGGCCTGCTTGTAGGCCAAATCCCGGCGCACATGACAGGACCCCATGACCCGGCACCCTGCGGCCACTGCTCCCGAGGAGACCAGAACGAGATCGATGCCCCGGTCGTGCAAAGCGGCCATCTGATCGGCCAACCTGTTGACCACCCGAAGATCGAGGCCGTTCTTGCCGGTCAAAACCGCACTGCCCACCTTGACCACCACCCGCCGAGCATGGGCCAGGACATCCCGGCGCGCCTTCCGGCAGTCACTCATTCCCCCGGATCGTTCTGACAGCCCCATATCCGCTACCCTTCCATGGTTTCCAATTCCCGCCACATGGCGGCCAACAGGGCATCCACCCCCTTCTCATACAGGGCGGCAATGAAAAAAACATCCCTGCCCGCATCCCTTGCGGCCTCTTTGAGGGCCAGGAGATGCTCTTCGCTCAGCAGATCGATCTTATTGATCACGAGCAGCTGCTTTTTGGTCCGCAATGACGTCTTGTACTGGGCGAGCTCTTCGTCGATCAGATCGAACCCGGCCCAGGGATCTTCCATAGAAATATCTTCGGCGCTCAAAATATGGACCAGAAACCGGGACCGTTCCACATGCTTTAAAAAAGTATGCCCAAGTCCCTGTCCGGCATGGGCCCCCTGGATCAGGCCGGGAATATCGGCCACGACCAAGCGCCGCCCGTCGTCACCCACCACGACCCCGAGATTGGGGTTCAAGGTGGTGAAGGGATAGGGAGCCACTTTGGGACGGGCCGCAGAAATGGTTGAGATAAAAGTCGATTTTCCGGCATTGGGCAGTCCGAGCAATCCCACGTCGGCCAAAAACTTGAGCTCGAGTCGAATGCGTATCTCTTGGGCCGGCTCGCCGGGCTGGGCAAAGCGGGGGGCCCGCATGGTCGAGGACTTGAAATGGGTATTTCCCTTGCCGCCGCGGCCCCCTTCCACCAGGACCACTTCCTGGCCCTCGTCCACCAGATCGGCGATCAGGGTTTCCCCGCCGTCCTCCTCCAGTCGATAGATCAGGGTTCCCGCGGGCACGTCCACGACCATATCCTGACCGGCCCGTCCGTAACACATCCGCCCCTGACCGGGACGACCGTTCTCCGCCCCGTAAACCCGCTTATGCCGAAAATCGTACAGGCTGAGCAGTTTTTCCCGACCCCGGAAGATCACGTCACCGCCCTTGCCCCCGTCGCCACCGTCCGGACCGCCCTTGGGAATATACTTTTCCCGACGGAA
Source organism: Desulfoplanes sp. (assembly GCF_054921335.1). NCBI lineage: Bacteria > Pseudomonadati > Thermodesulfobacteriota > Desulfovibrionia > Desulfovibrionales > Desulfoplanaceae > Desulfoplanes > Desulfoplanes sp. The sequence continues at coordinate 25,957 of NZ_JBUDSQ010000002.1, forward strand.
GGACACACATCCTGCACCGCCTTTTCCCGAGCGAACGAGAATTTCGGCTTCATCCACAAATCTCATGGTATTTCAATCCTATAATATCCCATTACCATTACAGTCACTGCAATAGTCCCAACCCTCGAAGAAACAATGCTCGCAACAGCCCAACGCCGTAGGGACCATTCGAGCTACCCGTTTTCCCACGCCCCGGAAGGTGATGGAAAACAAGCAATCCCTGGACAACACGGGGCAGCAATACATCGCTGACACCCCCGTAGGGGCTGTCCACCGCAGCGAGAACAAGGTTCTCCGTCTGGATGATATGCATCTGGGCAGACACACAGGTCTGCCCCTACACGAACATCCATGAACCAAAAAAGACCGCTCAAAGGGAAAGCCCTCGGAGCGGTCTCGGAACAATCGACGAAAATTGAATGCTAGGCCGATGCGGGCACGATATGCACCCTGTTCTTGACCTTTTTCTTGCGACGGTACTTTTCGTACTCAACCTCACCGTCACACAGAGCGAACAAGGTGTAATCCTTGCCCATGCCGACGTTCTTGCCTGGGTGAACCTTGGTTCCCAGCTGACGGACCAGAATATTGCCTGCCAGAACCTGCTGTCCGCCAAACTTTTTGACGCCCCGTCTCTGACCGGCACTATCGCGACCGTTACGGGAGCTACCGCCTGCTTTCTTATGTGCCATGGTGCCGCCCTCCTAGGCCTGGATCGCCGTCACTTTGAGAGTTGTAAAATCCTGACGATGGCCCTGTTTTTTTCTGTAATCCTTACGCCGTTTCTTCTTGAAAACGATGATCTTCTTGTCCCTGCCGTGGTCAACCACTTCACAGGTCACCTTGGCACCATCGACATACGGAGTGCCAACCTTGAGATCTTCGCCTTCACCGGCCATCAATACCTTATCCAAAGAGAGCTCGGAACCGGCCTCGGCATCCAGCTTGGCTACCTTGACGGTGAGTCCCTCTTGTACTCGAAACTGTTTTCCACCTGTCTCAACTATAGCGAACATTTTTTCGTTACCTCCAAAGAATGAAACGTGGGTACTAGTCCTTTTTTCCGCTCCCCGTCAAGGACTTTTTCGTGCCAATTGCAAACCCAATCGCGCCCCTGCTTTCCACGGTTCGGGCCTATGCCCGAGCGACCACCAGGACATCCACCCTCTCGGCCCCGCCCGCTCGCAGGGTCCGGGCACAGGCCGTGATCGTCGATCCCGTGGTCATAACATCGTCCACAAGCAGAACGCGTTTTCCTTTGAATCTCTGGCCCCTGACGACAAAGGCGTCCTGGAGATTGCTGCGCCGGGCCTTCTTGTCCAGTCCCCGCTGGGCCCTGGTGTTGCGGACCCGGACAAGGGACCGTGCATCCACTACCGGCGCGAGGTCCGGGACGAGCCTTCGGGCCATCTCCAGGCTTTGATTGAATCCGCGGGCTTGCAGCCGATGGGGGTGCAGGGGAACAGGAACGACCACGTCAGCGGGTTCCATACCATGTATAAGGAATCCCTGCTCGAGCATCTTTCCAAGGAGGGTGACCAACGGCAATCGTCCATTGAACTTGAAATCCGTAACCACCGTCCTGGCCAACCCTGCATATAAACTAAAAAATCCTAAAGAAGACCAAGGTCTTGGGGAACGTCTGCACTCCGCGCACAGATAGACGTCGTCCCTGTCCGATACATAACAGACCCCGCATGACGGGCAATATCCCCCGGTTCTGGGCCGGATCTCCGCCAGGCAGGCCGGACACAGCTCCGGAAAGACGGGATCGCGCTCCATGACCCGCCGTCCACAGATCAGGCACCTGCGGCCCGCTGCCAGAGCGATGCGTCGGCAAACGTCCTGCAAACGCTCCCAAAATCCCCCCATCTTCTTTTCAGCGATCTCCATGCGTCTGTTTCCAAGCGGCCCGGCCAAGGGAGCGCACCCGGCTCACGGCGTCCCTGTCCCCACCAAAATCCTCGGGGCCGTCCATGGAACGTAGCAGAACAGGATCGTGCGCGGAAAACCGGAACACATCCAAAAAATATTTCAGGGTCAACAAACTCCCCTCGAACAGCCTTTCCCCCCGGGGACGTCCGGCGCACAGGGCAATATAGGCACGGCGCGCTGGGAGTGTCGTCATGGATGGTTCCCCGTTTTTGGAACGGACATAATAACTCTGGGACCGGTCGATAAATCCCTTGAACAGGGCCGGGAGATGATAAAAATAAATGGGTGCCGCAAACATGACAAAGGGCGCAGTGAGCAAATCGGCGAACAAGCTCTCAGCATCATCCCGCTCTGCAAAAATGCATCTCCCTGAGGGGTCACAGGCCGAACATCCCTCACAGGGCAGAATGGTCCGGTCCCGCAGGTACACGGTCCTGCCGGCCCCTCCAGCCTCCTCGATACCGGCGGCAAAAACACGAGCGAGCGTATCCGAATTCCCCCCGGGCCGGGGGCTGCAGGCAAAAATGACCGGCGGTCCCGTTATGGCCGCATCGGATCGTTTTTTAGACGCATCCATCCGTACAGTCCTCTTCCTTAAAAAACCGGGCCCGAATATACCCCCCCTCATCAAGGGTGTGCATCCCCCAATCCCCAAGACGGGACAGTACGTTACGCAGCTGTGAAACAGCCTTTTCCTGTACCAGGACCTCCACGGCCTGGCCCTGATTGAACTGGAGGTACAGACCCACCTCCTGACCGATCCCTCAGCACTTATCGCGAAAATCCAGGACAATCTTTCTGGACATGGTACCCCCGTATTTCTCTATGTCATTTGAAAATCTGTAAAAAATGGATTGTTCTTTTGGGCGTCGCGCACATCGGTTTCCGGCCCGTGGCCCGGATAGATAACCGTCTCCTGGGGAAGAACGAGTATTTTGGAATAGGCCGAGTCCTTGAGCACACGTTCATCCCCCCCGGGGAAATCCGTCCTGCCCACGGACCTATAAAAAATGAGGTCGCCGCAAAAGACCGCACCCAGGGAGGGAAAATAGAAAGAGAGGCTGCCCGGGCTGTGCCCCGGCGTGGCCAAGACATGACAGGTTCCACCCAGAAAGGTGTGTTTTCCCGGGACCAGCGGGGTGAACGAAAAAGACGGTGTTCTGGGAAACCCCATAAATCCTCCGCCGCCGAGCTCGCTTTCCAGCAGATGCCCGTCCGGCTCTCCGGCAAATATCTCGGCACCTGTGGCATCCGCAAGCGCGGCATTGCCCCCGATATGGTCGAAATGGAGATGCGTATTCAGAATGCGTGTCAGTTCGAGACCCTGCACGTCCATAAAAGCGAGCACTCCGGCGGGATCCCCCCCGGGATCAATAACCAGGGCCCGCTTGGCATCGTTGTACACAAGATAGCAATTGGTCTCCAAAGGACCCAGCTGAAAAACTTTTACGTAGAGCACATGACCTCACAGAAATTGGAACATGGGTACAAAGATCTGTCACCCATCATCGGGCTCCAGACGACAATCAGTATCCCTACCCGATATCCGGCCGGGAGAAAAGGGGGGAAGGACCGCCCCCACAACCGCCCGAAAAACCGCCAGGACTGGACAAACCCCCTCCCCTGGGGCAGAAACGGCAGTCTGGTTGCCGCATGGCTCCGGGAGTTCTCTGTCTGACCCGATTCCCGGTTTTCCGTCGAGGCCTGAAAAACACTTGCCACTTTTCGAACCGAAATTTTCCGCGATTCCCCTCATCCCGGCGCAGGCCGGGATCTTGATGTCCATACAACGCGCAAGGCCGCAAAGAGAGCTCAAGAGCTGGGAAATCCCGGGTCAAGTCCGTGGATGACGTATGTGGTCTTGTCGGGTCCTGACACCGACCGCGGACCCCCGAGTTCAGTCCCGGTGTCGAGTCCTCTGTCATCTATAATCCGCCCTTCTCTATCATGCATCTTCCCTCCATTTCCTTCCCACGGGATCGATCTTCCCTGACCGGAAAAGATCTCATCGTATACGAACCCCAGCTTGCAGCATGCTTCAAGCAATGTTTCGCCTTCAGGACCCATGCGCTCCGTTTTCCCACGTCCATTCCGGGCTCCATGCTCCCCCAGGACGAGGGCACGGATCTACGGGCATTCATGGAGGACGACCGGGTGCACATCCCCCTACAGTCGGGGGACAAGCTCCTGGGCATTTTCGTGGCCGGCGGTATTGACGAACAAACGTTGGGCCCGATTTTAACGACCCTCCCGAATATCGCCTCCATGGCTCTGGAAACAGTTTCTCTCTACCAGGCGGCCATTACCGATCCGTTGACCGGCCTACACAACCATTTTTTCCTCCAGACCCTTCTGGAAACCGAGATCGCCGATGTTCTCTCGTCCATTCTGCCGGGTCCCGATTCCACAGCCGACACGGAATACCGGAGCTGCTTCGGCCTCATCCACCTGGACATGGACCGGTTCACCCGGATCAACTCCCGGTTCGGGCATTGCTTCGGGGATTCCCTCATGGTCGACGCCGGCACAACCATCAAGGCCCATTGCCCCAGCCAGGCACATGTCTGCCGGACCGCGGGCGCGGCCTTTATCGTGTTCTGGCCACAGGGAACACCGACCAGATGTTCTGATCTGGCCCGCAAACTGACCGAATCCATCGCCGCTCTTCCCGTGGAAACCCCCATCGCCAGGGAGCCGATCACCCTGACCGCCAGTGCGGGCTACGCCAACTACCCGGCAGACATGCTCGGGAACCAATTCAGGCGTTCCCCCGAGGAACAGGCCAGGATCATCCTCGAAAAAACCCACAAGGCGGCCCTCTCGGCCAAAACCACGGGCGGGGATGCGGTCTTTTCGTACAAGGATATCCTCAAACAGGGAGCGACAATTCTCGAGACCCTTCCTCTGCATCGGGTCCTGATCAGCGCGGGGAGAAATCTCGACCTCACCGAAGGAACACAGTTTCTCATCTGGCCGGGAAGGGGGGGGGACCAATCACCCACAATCGATCAGGGCATACCCTATCCGGATATGTACAAGGGAGAGATCCTCGTCCAGGAAGTCAGGGACCAGACCAGCGTGGGAGAGATCCTGTTCTTGAACGATCCGTCATGGTCTCCCTGTCCCGGGGACAGGCTTTCACTGGCCGAACACCAGGAGCCCTCGGCCCTTTCCAGCGAACCCTCCGGAGAAGAACAGGAAGAACACGACAAAGGATCCGTCCTCGGTCTCAGGGAATTCATTCTGGCCTGGACCCGGATGCGCACGTCCTCTCCACGTTTTGCACTCGCCCTTTGCCGCATGGCCCCCACGGACACTCCATCGGGCAGAAGGGATTGCGGATCTGTCCAACACTTCGAAAACCTGCACACAACCATCCGCGAAACATTCCCCGACCAAAGTTTGGTCGGCCGCTACAGTGCCAACACCCTGATCTGCTTTTTTTCGGATCCCGACCCGAAAACCGCCCTGGCACGGGGAGACCAACTGTCCACCGAGTACGGAGAAAAAACCGGAATCGACCTACGTATCGGCATGGCCGGGTATCCTTTTTTCAATTACTCCAAATCAGAGATACTGGACAACACCCGCAAGGCCCTGGAGCATGCCCTGTTGCTCTCCGGACCGGGAGCGGTCCTGTTCGACTCCATTTCACTGACCATCAGCGCGGACCGAATGTTCACCAAGGGGGATTTCTACGCGGCCCTGGAAGAATACCAGCGAGCCCTGGTGATCGACCCGGACAATCTGCTCGCACGCAACTCCCTGGGAATATGCTATGCAAGACTTGGGCGGATGGAAGAAGCCAAGAACCATTTCCAGACGGTGGTCGAACAGGGGGACAAAGACCTCATGCCCCTGTACAATTACGGTTGTGCCTGCTTCAGGACCGATGACCCCCAATCGGCCCACCAGGCCTTTACTGAGTGCCTGGCCATTGACCCCACCCATGTCTACAGTCTGATCCGATTGGGACGTTTGGCTGAACAGGACGGAGACCTGCAAAAGGCTGAAGAACGTTACCAGCAAGCGGGCAACACCGAACAGGGCAAGGGCATGGCCGCCCGCCATCTTGCCAAACTGTCCCTGGACAGAGAAGAGCGGGACAAGGCCCGGGAATTCCTGCATCAGGCACTGGTTTTCGACCCCAACGACGCCTTTGCTCTGAACATGCTGGCCAAGCTCTATCTGGACAGGGGCGAGGACCCGGAAATCGCCGAAAACCTGGCCAGACAGAGCGTGCACCTGCGGCCGGACATCCCGTCCCTGTGGATCGAGGTAGCCCGCGCCCTGGAAACCCGCGGCAAAACAGCCGAGGCCAGGACCGCACATCTGCGCAGCCGGTCGGGACGATGATGCCGGGATACGCAACTTTTCATAAAAAACGATTGACTTCTTTTTTCGGTTTCCATAGAAGCATTCGCACTGGGCGTTGTTCCAGCATGTTCCCCGGTGGCTCAATCGGCAGAGCGAGTGGCTGTTAACCACTAGGTTGGCGGTTCAAGTCCGTCCCGGGGAGCCAGACGAATAAGCCCCCATGCAACTATGCATGGGGGCTTTTTTTGTTCTCGCGCAACGACGCAGAAAAAGACTTTTTTTGAACTCTTCGGGTTCAAAGGAGGGGTGTTGTCGCCGCGGTTCAGAACAGTGCCGGTGTCCCTTCTTCATGTCCCATATTTCTTCATCTTATTGTGCAAGGTTGCCCGGGTGATCCCGAGCTGCCTGGCGGCCTCGCTCTTATTCCCTCCGGTTGCCTCGAGGGTGGCCGTGATGGCCTGGCGTTCGACCTCTTCAAGGGACCGCCCGGCCAGATCGACCCCGCTTTCCGATTGGTCTCCCTGGTCTGTCGATGTGCCCGCAGACAAAAGCGGCATGTCCCTCTCGGTGATAAACTCACCCGCATTCATGATCACGGCCCGCTCCACCGCGTTCTCCAATTCTCTGACATTGCCCGGCCAATCGTACTTGACCATCTGGTCCATGATTCCGGGTGCGAATCCACGGATATGTTTGCGGTTCTTCTCCATGAACTTTTCCAGAAAAAACTGGGCCAGCAGGGGGATGTCTCCGGGACGCTCACGCAGTGCAGGCACGCTCAGGGATATGACATTGAGGCGGTAATAGAGATCTTCTCTGAACCGCCTGGCTCTAACGTCCTCAAGAAGATCCCGGTTCGTGGCCGCAATGACCCGGACATCGACCATGACGGGCTTGTCGCTGCCCACCCTCTGGATCTCCCCTTCCTGCAGCGCACGCAGCAGCTTGGCCTGAACCCCGGAAGCCACCTCTCCGATCTCGTCCAGAAAGAGGGTTCCCTTGTGGGCCTGGACAAACCGTCCATCACGGCGCTTATCAGCACCGGTGAACGCACCCCGTTCATGGCCAAAGAGTTCCGATTCAAGCAGAGATTCGGTCAAGGCCGCGCAATTGACCGTGACCAGGGGGGTGGCCTTTCTGCGGCTGTTCTGATGGATGGCCCGGGCCACAAGCTCCTTGCCGGTACCGCTCTCCCCCCCGATGAGGATGGTTGCCTCGCTTGGAGCCACAGTGGCAATGGTTTCAAGAAGTTCCTTCACGGGACCGCTCGATCCCACGATGCCCGTTCCCTTGTCCGGGAGCATCCTGCGCAGTTCCCTGTTTTCGGAAGCCAGGCGGGTATGATCCATGGCCCGTTCCAAGGTGAGTTTCAGCTCGTCGAAATCAAGTGGTTTGGTCAGATAGTCGTAGGCCCCGGACTTGAGGGCCTCCACCGCGGTCTCAACGGAGGAATACGCGGTCATGATGAGTACGGGAATGGCCGGATTGTATTTCATGATCTCCTTCAAGGCCTCGATCCCTCCCACATGGGCCATCCGCACATCCATGAGCACCCCGTCATAAGGACGGCCGGTTACCTTGTCGATAGCCCCCCTCCCGTCATCGGCCTCATCCACATCATACCCCCACCCCTTGAGCATGGCGCGCAGCATGGTGAGGTGGGCGGAATCATCATCAACGATCAAAATGGTCGGATTCATGGTGTATTTCCACAATGGGTTTGTTTGTCCAAAAGAGATAAAATCCTACATAGCTGTTCAGCTCGACATGAGGCGTTCCCTGGAGAGGCTGTCTCCAGTCCAGAGTCTTCCGGCTCCCCGCCTCCAAAAAACCTAAAACGTAAAACCGCCCCTGCCACGCCTCCTTCAATCCCCACGACCTTCCTCCTTCTCCGGGAAAAGAAGGGTAAACACCGTCCCCTCCCCCTCTCCCGAGACAACATCGATTTCTCCCCCATGCGCCTCAACGATCTTCAACACCATGGCAAGCCCCAAACCGGTTCCCTGATTCTTGGTCGTGTAGTAGGGATCAAATATCTTGGACAGATCATTCGCCGGGATACCCTTGCCGGTATCACGTATGCGCAGTCCGAAACGTTCGTCAGCAGTCCGGAAGCCCTCAACACGCAACGTCCCGCCTTCGGGCATGGCCTGTACGGCATTGAGATACATGTTCAAAAGACATTGCTGCATTTTGTCCGGATCGAGCACCACCTCTGAGAGATTGTCGGGAATATCCGTCTCCACCCGCACACCGGCCGTGTGCACATCGTGCCTGATGAGGGAGAGGGAGTGGGCGATCATTTCCTGAAGATCCGTTTTCCGGACAGCGATCCGTGAGGGCCGGGCGTACTCGATGAGCTCGGTGACGACCCGGTTCAGCCGGTCCACCTCGTGGACCATGATCTCTGCGGCACCGTATTCGTCGCTTTCCGGCTCAAACCGGGTCCTAAACAGGGTGGCGAACCCCTTGATGGAGCTCAAAGGATTGCGGATCTCATGGGCAACACCGGCAGCAAGACTGCCAATGGCAGCCAGCTTTTCCTTGCGCTTGACCTCCTGCTGCAGCCGCCTGACCTCGCGCAGATCACGCAGGATGACGATCTTGCCGAGAAAACGGCCGTCTTCGGTGGTGATCCTGGCACCGCTCACCCCCAGGGGGATTTCCCGGTCACCGTCGGGTTTGCACACGATTTCCTGTTCGGTGACCACCCGTGCCGTCTCCAATTGCTCGATGACGGGACGGATTTCGTCAGGCATCTCCGGAGGCACCGAGCCCTCCTTTTTACCGTCCTCCCGGCAAGCGCACAGCGCTATGGCGGATCCGTTCCTGAAGGAAACCTCTCCACCAGGTCCCACAAGAATCAACCCTTCGGGAAGGTTGGCAACCACCTCCGAGGCAAAGGCCCTTGAATCGCTCAAAAGTCTCTGGGATACACGCAGATTCTGGGCCCAGAAAAGAGATACGAATCCCGCAAGGCCCACAAACAGGACGATACAGGACATGACGATGGAATGGGCGAGATCGTTTTTCTGGGCATCTTCAAGGGTTTTCGCCTCCAGACCGAGATAGATGAACAACTTTTCCGGAGGAACAAGCGGTTTATGCATATCACCTGGCGGGGGTTGGACCGGACAAAAATCCAAGAACCGCTCCCGCATTTTTTGGGCGTGTTCCCTGAACCGATGCTTCATCAGGGGCTTGAATTCGCTGTACACGACAAACTGGGAGTTTTTGTCCTCTGCCTTGTCCATGAACCACCGGGGATGTCCCAGGGGAACACGCCCCCTGCCCTTAAGCCAGGGGCTGAACGTCCCCCCGATTCTGTCAAAATCATTACTCGCAATGATCCCGCCCTTTGCGTCCGTGACCACAATGAACTCCACCCCCGGAAGCTTGGCCGTTTCCTCGAGCAGATGGCTCAAACGAATGCCCTGAGCGAACCGGCCCCGCATCCCGATCCGTGACCCCGCTTCCAACGCCCGAATGAGCACCTGCCCCTTTTCCACCAGAACCTTGGTCGTGGCAGCGCGTTGCCGGTTGATGTTCATGACCGTAAGTACGGCGATGATCACAAATAGGATCAACGAGGCCCCGATCACCACCCAGGGAGAAAAGATCCTTGGCAAGTCACTGTCCCTTTTCTTTACAAACATATATAGTGTCCCCCGTAGTCGACTGAAGATGCCCGGTGGGTAGAATGTGAACAGTCGTTCGATTTTTATACACCCGGGGTTCCAAGCATGATCAATTTTTATACACCAGATTCTCGCTGTGGCCAACTCTAAAATCCAGGCAAGAAGATGCCGCTTTTTATCCTTTTTATATCAACAAGTTAAAAATAAATTCCAAACTTGGCATTGCCATTGCTTTATCCAGACCACAACTAGCAAAAACCAATCCGCAAAGGAGGACTGGCATGAAAAAGAAGGTAACGATCATCACTCTGGCAATGGTGGCCCTGGTAAGCATGGCATCTCTCGGATCCGCCGGTCCCGGCAGACAGGGAGGATTCGGCAACGGCTCCGGCGACTGCATTGGGTCTGGGGGCTGTAATCGGGGGCAGGGCTACAAGGCTCATCAGATCGCCCAGCTGACCCCGGAAAAGCAGGAAGCCTACCGAACGATCATGAACGAATTCCGTGGCACGATGGCCCCGATCCGCGAAGCCATGTGGGAGAAACGGATGGAGCTTGGGGCCCTTTCCCCCAATCCCAACACCCAGCCTGCCGAAATCAAGGCCCTGGTCAAGGAAATCGGCGCCCTGCACACCCAGATGCGCACCGAGCATGAAACCCTTCGGAACCGCCTTGAAAAGGAAATCGGCCTCAAGCTCGGCAGGGGCGGATTCCACCACCCCCGACAGGGCAAGGGGATGCGCGGCAACAAGGGCCAAAAGGATCACGGCCGGCGCATGATGGACGGATCAGGTCCCGGCTGCCCCAACGCCCAGTAACAAACCCTGCCCCCCCCCCAAACCTGCCCATACACGGACGGCCCGGAAGAAACCTCTTCCGGGCCGTCTGTGTATTTTGTGGGCATAAAATCGCCGTCCCCCCCCTCTCGACCCCCACGTGGCCTTTTCCAAAACAACAGTACCGGGCCGCGTCATCCCCAGGGCCTGGAGCCCGCCAGTCCGGTACAGACACGCCCCAAAAACCGCGGAAAGGGCCTGCAGGAGATTACCGGAATTATTGAACGGGAAGGTCCAATCCGTTTTCTTCAGGACCGGAGGTGTTTCCAGGGATCGTCATCTGCTGGCTGTTTACTCGGGGGAACCTGCCAGAAAGGGGTCGTGCGTTTGCCCGAGAGATAACAATCCCGACAACGGGTCTTGTCCTCAAAGAACCGCAAGAGAAAAATCCCGGCCACGAATCCGCCCACATGGGCCCACCAGGCAACGCCTCCGGTCCCGGCGGCAGAGGCGGCCCCATTGAAGAACTGCAGCAGGAACCAGATACCCAAAAAAAGCACGGCAGGTAGGTCGATGAACCAGGGGAAGAAAAAAATGGGGACCAACGTGACCACCTTGGCATGGGGATAGAGGATGAGATACGCGCCCATGACCCCGGCGATGGCCCCAGAGGCCCCAACGACCGGAATGGGTGAGGCGGAATTGAACACCAGGTGGGTCGCCAGGGCGGCAAACCCGCAGCACAGATAAAAGATCAAGAATTTCAGGGGGCCCATCACATCTTCGATATTGTCCCCAAAGATCCACAGGGTCCACATGTTCCCGATGATGTGCATCCATGAGCTGTGCAGAAACATGTGCGAGAACAGGGAAACGAGAATCCCCCCCGGATACCCGTGGGCCGTTGCCCACATAGGATCGGTCAGTCGGAGCGGGACCACCCCGAAGACATGAAAGATATACGCCTTGCCCTGGGGGGAGAATAGAAGGCCAACGAGAAACACCGCCACATTGATGACCACGATGGTGGTCACCATGACCGGCTTGTGCACATTGGGGGTGTTGTCTTTGAGTGGGAACATGGACTGCCTCCGGGGAAGAAACAGAGAAAGGGAGGCTCACCCCTTCATCCCTTCATCCCTATTTCCCAAAAATCATAGAAGCGATATTCTCACGAAACGGGGGATATACGACCCCCTTTTCCGTAACGATCCCGGCGATGAGTTCATTCGGGGTGATGTCAAAGGCGAAATTGAATACCCCCACCCCGTCGGGAGTGATCTGGACATCGCCCACATGGGTGACCTCTCTTGGCGTTCTGTCCTCAACCGGAATCCCGCTGCCATCCGGCATATCGGGATCAAACGTCGACGAGGGGGCGGCCACGTAAAAGGGGACCCCATAGTGTTTGGCCAAAATGGCGACCCCGGATGTGCCTATCTTGTTGGCCACGTCACCGTTGGCCGCGATCCGGTCCGCGCCCACGACCACCTTGTCCACCACGTTGCGCCCCATGAGCAGGGAACAGGCGTTGTCGCAGGCCACCCGCACCGGGATATTGTCCTTGTGCAGTTCATAGGCGGTCAGCCGGGCGCCCTGAAAAAAGGGCCGGGTCTCGTTGGCAATGACCTCGATCTGTTTGCCCATGTCCACCGCCCCCCTGATGACACCCAGGGCTGTGCCGTATCCGGCGGTTGCCAGGGCGCCGGCGTTGCAATGGGTCATCACCGTGTCCCCGTCGCCCAGCAGTTCCCCGCCGAACCGTCCGATGGCCCTGCACATGGCAATGTCCTCGGCCTGAATCTCCCGGGCAAGGGAGAGCCAGAAATCAGCGAGTTCCTCGAGACGTACAAGAGAAGCATTGTCCTTCCAGGCGGCTCGCATCCGGTTGACCGCCCATTTCAGATTGACCGCTGTGGGACGGGCAAGGGCGAGTTCATCCAGCTTTTTCTCCACCGCGTCTGCCCAGCCTGGATCATTCGCATCCACCTCCCGGGTTGCCAGATAGCACCCAAAGGCCGCTGTCACGCCGATGGCGGGCGCGCCCCTGACGACCATGGTCTGCAGGGCGTCGATGATATCCTTGACCGTGGTGCAGACAAAATCATCCTCCCTGGTCGGCAGGTAGCGCTGGTCCAGAAGGATGAGTGCGTCTTTTTCAGGAGAAAAACGGATATGGTCTTGCATGGATGTTCCTTTTTCGATGGCGGGTCGCCCGAAGAATGATTGGTGGTTACGGGGGTGATTGGATGCCCCCCACAGGGATGAACACAAAAAAATACCTCTCTCTGCGTCCCTGCGCCTTGGCGGGAGAAACAACTCACCCGATTTTCTTGGCCAGAAGCTGGTTGACCAGCTTGGGGTTGGCCTTACCCTTGGATTTCTTCATCACCTGCCCGACAAAAAAGCCGGTCAGTTTCTTTTCTCCGCCCTTGAACCGGGCCACTCCGTCGGGGTTTTCGGCAATGACCTCATCCACATACCCTTCAATGGCCGCGCTGTCGGAAATCTGGGCCATGCCCTGGGCTTTGACATATTCTTCCGGGTCACCCCCCTCTCCAAAAAGGGCCCCAAAGACCTTTTTGGCGATCTTGCCGCTTATGAGTCCATCATCGATAAGTTTGACCAGTTTGGCCAAATGGCCGGGCGCGACGGCGCAATCACCAATGTCCTGACCGGCATCGTTGAGCTCCTTGAGCATCTCGGTCATCATCCAATTGCTGATTTTTTTGGGCCGGTTGTATGCCTTGACCGCCGTCTCGAAATATTCGGCCAGTCTCTTGTCCGCGGTCAGGGTTTCGGCATCGTACCCGGGCAGGGCATATTCTTCCATGAACCGTTCTTTCTTGGCCCTGGGCAGCTCGGGCAATTCCGTGCGCCAGATTTCGAGCTGGGCGTCCTCGAACACCAAAGGGACCAGATCAGGATCAGGAAAATACCTATAATCATTGGCTTCTTCCTTGCCACGCATGGATCTGGTCACGCCCTTGGCCGTATCAAAAAGGCGGGTCTGCTGGACGACTTCTTCTCCATCATCGAGAATGTCCCGCTGCCGTTCGATTTCATAATTCAGGGCCCGTTCCACGTTCCGGAACGAATTCATGTTTTTGAGTTCTGTGCGGGTTCCGAGTTCCTTCTGACCCACGGGCCGGAGCGATACATTGGCGTCGCAGCGGAAACTCCCCTCTTCCATGTTTCCGTCACAGATCTCCAGATAGACAAGGATGGCCCGCAATGCCTTGAGATAGGCCACTGCCTCCTCGGGGCTGCGCATGTCCGGTTCGCTGACGATCTCGATCAAGGGAACCCCGGCGCGGTTCAGATCGACAAAACTGACGTTCTCCGTGTCCGAATGGATATTCTTGCCGGCATCGTTTTCCATGTGGATGCGGGTGATACCGACGGTCTTCTCCCCCTTGGGGGCAGAGATAACCACATGGCCGTGCTCGGCCACGGGGAGCTCGAATTGGGAAATCTGGTATCCCATGGGCAGATCGGGATAGAAATAATTCTTGCGGGCAAAGACCGATCTTTTATTGATGGTACAATCCACGGCCAAGGACATCTTTACTGCGTATTTAACGGCACGCTTGTTCAACACGGGCAGGGTTCCCGGCATTCCGGTGCATACCGGGCAGGTGTTGGCGTTGGGTTCCGCCCCGAACTGCGTGGAACAGGAACACCATATCTTGGATTTGGTCTTCAACTGGGCATGGACCTCCAGCCCGATGACGGTCTCGTAAGCGCTCATTCTCTTCTCCTTGGAGACATTGGCGTAGCAAAAAAATGACAACCGGCGAACCGGCTGTCCAAGAAAAATGGTTTAACGGATCACCCGGCACACGGGACCATGTCAGCCGCGTACCGTTCTTACTGCGACCAACAACAAGCCCCTCTCCCGGCGCAGGAAAGGGGCTTTAGGGTGCCCCTGAAAAACGCGGTTCATGCACATCGCACACGGGGGGAATCCGGAACAGTGGCCCCTTCCATGCCGGAATATGCGGACCGATCCATGCTCATCCTTCCTGCCCGTAGAGCTGTGGATTGAGATTGGGATCATTGTACATCTTGTACTGGAAATAAACCTTGGGGCGCTTCACGCCGCGGGCATAATCGTCGATCAGTTCCAGCCCACTGGTGGACAGATCCCGGTGCTGCTCCTGCAGGGTGGCCAATTTGTTCCGACAGCTCTGGATGTGGTCGTTGTCCACATCCCCCCGCTCGGTCTGTTCCTGCATGTGGAATATCTTCAGACTCAGGATGGACAGCCGGTCGAGTACGCTGCCCAGGGTCTCGGTATTGTATCTATGGGCCGCGTCAGGGGGGAGAAAGGAGCCCACACGGGTGATGATCTCCTCGTCGATCCGCTCGATAAGATCGTTGCGTTTCTGGTTCAGACCGTCGATCTCCCTCTTGCACTCGGCGATAACCCCACCGTCGACATCCTTGATCCGGGCCCGGTCCTCGACGTGCCACAGTCTAAAATTGCACAGGTGCTGGGCAAGGACCAAACCGGTCAATCCAGACAATCCGATGGATTCCGGCACCCCGTGGTGCCATAGGGCGACAGTCTCCAACTGGGCGGCCCAACATGCTCCAAGATCATTTTTGAGCTTTTGTACTTCAGACAGAGTATCCATATGTATCCGCGCCGGAACCGTGTATTCCGGCCTTGGTTATTGGTGAGCGAGTTTGCCCGAGCTGATCAGGATGCACACGTCGGCCCTTTCCTGCATGTGGCCGGCGAGAAATGCGGCCATCTCCCCGGCCCCACAAAAAAGATCCACATGGTCCCCATTGATGGCCCCGCCCCGGTCCTGGGCCAAGCCCAAAAGAACCATTCCGGCTGGATCCTGGCGCATTCCAGGCAAACGGACCTGCTGTAAAAGGACCGACCCGAGGGGCACCCGGGCAGGGTCGGAGGCCACACTGACAAGCGGGGTCAAGGTCGCCCCCATGGCCCCATAGGGCCCATCATCGGCAAGACGGAAAAAAACATAACTCGGGTTGGTGTTCAGAAGATCCTCGACCATGCCCGGTCTGTTCTTCAAAAAGGTCCTGATCCCCTGCATACTCATCTGCTCGGGACTCATGTATCCCTTTTGGATGAGCACCCTGCCCAGGGAAACATACCTGTGCCCGTTCTTTCCTGCGTAGAGGACATGGCGGACGGAACCGTCGGGAAAGACCAGTCGGCCCGATCCCTGGATCTGGAGGAAAAAGATGTCCACGAGATCCCGCACCCAGGCAAGTTCCACCCCTTGGTCCTCCAGGGCCCTGTCCGAATCGATGGCCTCTCTGCTATGATAGGGTTTGATCCGACCGTCCGTTATCCGGTAGACCAACTTCTGGCCATTCCAGCGGGGATGGAACGATCCGAGATCCGCGATCTTGAGATCCTTGGGGATCCCGTACAGGGGAAAGGGATATTCAGGACACGGGACAGGACTGGCATGGATAAGGGGCTCGTAATACCCGGTCATGAGGGTCGGGGGGGCCAAACGGTACCAATCGAATCGGTCCTTGAGATAGGCCGGGTGTTCATCGAGTTCGGGCAACAGACGGATCAACTCCGCGACGGTCTCCTGCAGATCCTTCCACGTACAGGTCAAGCTGTCGGCCCCAAAGGCGATGGCCTGGTCCGGTTTGTTCCGCAGGTAGGCAAGACTCCTGGCAAGCGCTGGACGCAGTTCTTGCCAGGACCCGAGCTTTTGCCGGGCGAGGGACAAACGGGCAAGCATGTCTTCCTTCTCCCGCAAGGTGAGGCGGACATATCCCGGGGGGGACTCCTTTTCAGCCGATCCGGCAACCGCTTCCGCAGATTTTTCTCCTCCGGTCGCATCTGCGGTCCCATTGCCCGTATCCTTGACGAGGACGGGAGGCCGGGGAGGAGCCGGCTTGCCACACCCCGCAGCCATGAGCGCGGCCAATGCGGCCAAGCCAACCATGGCCAGAAAAAGCAGACGCTTCCCATTCATTGCCGTTCCTCCTTTCATCCGCTCGGCACCCCTTGTCGACGGAAACAATGGGTTCCCCGTTCTTTGAACGCCCCATCCGCGTTCACGTCCTGTCCAGGGAGGTATCAAAGTATTTGCCGATCCCATAGTCCCTGCGACGGAAAAATTTCTCCGGGCTCGGACCGATTATCTGCAATTCAGGATGTTTCTTCTGGACATCCAGGGCAATATGCATCTCCTTGGTGCACCCGGTGGAAAAAGTGGCGTCCTTGCCCATCCACACGGAAGGAACTTTTTCTCCCATGAGTTCGAAACTCTTCTCGATGTCGGTGACCGTCTGGAACCGCCACACGTCAATGAGCCCACTACGCTGCACCTTTTCCCACATGTACATGAGATCATCCCCGTCCATGCCCTGCTCGAAATGCTCTGCGGGGTTGATGATCAAGGCCCCGCCGAGTTTGCTCCGCAGATACCCCACAAAGGTGTTCAGGACCCGTTTGGCGGTCTTGAGCTGGCCGGGAACGCTGCCGATTATGGCACTGTAGAACATGACCAGCTCCCCCTCGGACCGTTTCCTGCGCATGGCACTCATGATCTTTTCCGCCTTGCTCAGGATCTGTTTTTCCGTAATCTTGACCACCCGAGGGGAACGTTTCTTGAGATAGAACCCCAATCGTCCATCGGGATGGCGGAAGTAGGAGATGATATTCCTGGTAAAGGAATGGGTATTGAGGATCAAGCGACGGTAGTTGCGCGATCCCTTGGCGATGACCAGATCGGACTCTTTCCACGACCGGGCAAAGGTCACGCTCGTCCGGTACAGATTGAGCCGTTCCCGCGTGCCGTCGGAGATGACCACAAAAGAATTTTCCCGCAGGGTCTTCAGGAGTTTGTTCTTGGAAACCTCGTTGTCCGAAAGAAAAACCGCCTCACTAAGTCCCATGGCGAAAAAAGGATCGGATTCCTTGTCCCAGAAGGTCGGGCTTTCGAAATAGAATCCTTCCTTCAGGGCCAGTACAACCCGGTGCCCCTGCCTGAGCAGGGATTTGATGATCAA
Organism: Desulfoplanes sp.; assembly: GCF_054921335.1. Classification (NCBI taxonomy): domain Bacteria; kingdom Pseudomonadati; phylum Thermodesulfobacteriota; class Desulfovibrionia; order Desulfovibrionales; family Desulfoplanaceae; genus Desulfoplanes; species Desulfoplanes sp. Next base: position 43,640 of record NZ_JBUDSQ010000002.1, read on the forward strand.
TAGATCGAACATGATCCCCCCACTGGTATCCGGCATGAAAAGAATGCGCAGAGGATGCAGGGCCTGGGGACCGATCAGGGGGCGGAACACCGCATCGAACTTTGTGTCGAACCCATTGGTCTCATCACAGAACCGACGGGCGTCTAAGGCATCGATATCCTTTTCCCAGATCATGTTGCAGGTCGAGAGACTAAAAAGGCGCTTGAGTTCCAGAATATCCAATTCCCAGCGCAAGTCCTGAATACGTTGGCACCCCAGGGTCGAGGAAGGGCAGGCGCTCAGATAACCGGTAAAGGCCTGGCTATAAATAAAATCATTGGCCCGCTTGTTCATTAGCCGCTTCCGGTCCCGCATGGGGTCGTCCATCCCGCACTGGCTAAGAAAGATGGTCACCAGGTGTTTGAGCAACCGTGAGGGGATAAGAAAGGTCGATCCGAGGGCATCCCTGAACTTGTGACGGGACAGAGAGAGGATCTTTCTGCGCGTATACTTGTCCTTGATATTTTCATGCACCAGCCTCACGAGCAACCGCCATTCGTAACGGTACTCCTCCCGAAGGGGGGTGGTCAGCTCCGTGCCCAAGAGGTTCTTGAGCATCCAATCCGAACAAGGCGCAAAAACTTGGTTGGATTGGATATCGACCATGAACCGGATCTGCTCGGGAGAGGCGTTCAGGTCGGGTTTGACCGCATACTCGATATTGTTTTCGGTGAAGAAATAGAGCAGCCAAGCGTCGAGATGGGGATCGGTACCATAAAAAAGTTCCGTGGTTGAAGAAAAATAGGGCAGGCTACTCATGGGCGCTCCCTGACAAACCCTTTTGATTGCAATTTGGCGATGTACGAAGAGGTTGGGGCGTGGATGAGCTTGACGCCTGTCTGCGCCCGGCCGATTTCCACCCGGTCTCCGGTTTGCAGGCAAACCCCTTGCTGTCCATCCAGTGTGAGATATGTCTCGGCATTGTTCGGGTTGACCGTGATGGACACCGGGCTATCGAACGGGAGTACCAATGGGGCGAAGGTGTTCAAGAAGGGACAGATGGGCGTGAGGATGAAAGCATCCAGCTCCGGATAGACCAGAGGCCCCCCTGCTGAGACGCAATATCCCGTGGATCCCGTTGGGGTGGATACGATCAGCCCATCGGCCCGGACATGACCCAGACACTCCGTCCCGAAACAGACCGCCAGATTGACCAGTCTCGCCAGGGACCCTCTGTTGACCACAAGATCGTTGAACACCTTGCCCGAACAAAAAGGTTCGTCATCCCTGTATAACGTATACCGCAAAACAGCCCTGGAGGAGACGGCCACTTTGCCGGACAAAAGGTTGACGAGCATCTGCTCCCACGTCTTTGAACACGCCTCGGTCAGGAACCCGACATTACCGAGATTTACACCGAGCAGGGGGATGTTGTGGCCGTTGACCTTCCTGGCTACGGACAACATGGTCCCATCCCCTCCAAGGACGATGACACAGTCCGGCCTTCTCTGGCCACCCCCAAGAAGGTCGCAGTTTTCCTTGTTCACCACCACGTGGGTACTTATATCGCGTGCACGTATCCAGGCCTGGATTTCCAGGGCCAGTGCGCGGGCTTTTTCGTGTCCGGACTTGATAACCAGGATAATATGACGGATCGTTGCGTTCATGCCCGTCTATCTAGCCAACTATGGGCCAGGATTCAAGGAAAGATAGGCCCGCCCGTCCCAGGCTTGCTCATCGTCAGTCTCGTTCCATACCCAGCGTACAGCTACGGACGTAGCCTTCCATCCATGTGCACACGAAAAAATGTAAAAAACGACAAAACGACCAAGAGTTTCCAACCGGACAAAAAAAAGCTAAAGGTAATCCCGGGTCTGGCCGATAATGGATATGAGAGGATATCTAATATAGGGACGCCATGATCACCCACGCCTACATGCTCAAAAATATGATGCGCAGCTATGACCGACAGATCGGCAACGGTCAGCGGATCGAGCGCATCAAAAAATACATCTCCCCCCTTACCGGGGAGGAGAGGGGTGGTGGTGCTTCCGACCAGTCCAGAAGGAGCCGGCTGGTCCAGCAGATATCCAAGGAAATCTTGGACAATCTTCTTGGTTCAGGGAGTACCAACCCCATCGTGCAGGAAATCAAGACCGAGTTGGACAGGGAATTCCCCATCGAACTCATTTTTTCCTTTGGTCCGCAGGACAAGGAAGTGCAGATCATACGCCGCCTCAAGGAAGGCACGGTCACCCTGTCCGACGAGGAAAAAGCATTAGTGCTGGCACGTGCCCAAGAAATCATACAAGAAAAGGTCGGAAGGACTATGATCTGTCCCTAGAATGGGGACAGCAATCCTCCCTTCACCACCAGGGGGTCATACCATGGATATACAGAGCATAACCGCCCAGATTGATCGCTACACCAACACTTCGGTGGCTGAAACAAAGAACGCCAAGAAGGGTGGAACGGCCAGCAAGACCCCGGAAAACCATCCGGATACCGTTTCCCTCTCAAACAGGGCCAAACTTCTCCAGACCGCAGGGGAAAACGCATCTTCCGCGCCATCAACCCGTCCGGAAAAAATCCAGGGACTCAAGGAACGTATTGATTCTGGCGACTACTCCCCGGATCCGGAAAAGATCGCCGCCCAGATAGTCAAGGAAGACCTGGATATCTGGGGATAACACCGGTACAATGTACAAGCCCCCCCAAACCAGAGGCCGCCAGGTAGATACCACCTGGCGGCCTCTGGTTTGGGGGGGGACGTATGGTTCCGGCCCGGACCCCCTATAGGTCCTTGAGCAGGATCGGCTGGCACATTCCCGGATCGAGTTGTGGGGCCTGGATGCCCACTCTGGCGGGATTGTTGATAAGGATGGGGCCGCACAGATTGAGACTGGTCTTGTCCGGCCGGCCCGGGGGAATGTTCACCGTGACGATAACCGAAAGTTCATTGACATTTGAGGTTCCCAAAAGGGCGGCGTCGCAGTCCTCAACCTTGAGTGCATAGTCCGGGAGGAATTCAAAGGGATCGGTGACGATCAAACCGATAGCACTGTCATCCACATCCTGAAGCAGGAAAAAAGGTGAGTCTTCACGGATCTTGAAAAGGATGAATCGCCGACTGGTTTCAAACCCGAGGATTCCCCTGGGAAAAGAGATGATTTTGTCAAGATCGATCCGTCTTTCCCCGAGCCGGGAAACGATTACTTGTTCTGTTTTGGTTTCCATAGTTTGGTCACGGCAAGAAGGTCGTCCTGCAGGGTCTGGGCGGCCATTCTGTTTTGCTCCTGGATTTTTTCGTATATCTCCTCACGGTACACCGGCATTCCGTCCGGGACCTCGATCCCGAGCTTGATGCGCTGTCCCTTGATGGACAGGACCGTGATCTTGATATCATCTCCCAGGTGGAGGCTCTCACCCGGACGTCTGGAAAGAATGAGCATGGGTTGTGTGGTTAGATGTAATCGAGAAGACTCATCTTCATGATCCTTGAGGAAGATGTCAACACCGCCTGATAAACAATCTCCTGTTTGTTCAGATCGGTCATCAACTCGGCGATATCCACGTCCTCGATATTGGACAATCTCTCCTCCTGATTGAGCTGGAGGCCGGAAAGAATCTTCTTGGTCATGCTGAGTCTATTCTCCCTGGAGCCCACGTCAGCGGCCTGGTTCATCAACCGGTTCTGGGCAACGGACAGGTCCTCCAGAGATTCGGCGATGCCCGACTGGTCGTTGTTTTCAAGAGACGCGATGAGCCTCCCCATGGTCACGAACAGATTGGAGCCGTCTTCCTGCAGGGAATGGTAGTCCCCGGTTCCGTATTCCAGCGACCCTCCAAAGATATCCGAACCGACATTGTTCATGGCCAACCGGTTGTCCGCAGAAATATCCACGGCCAGATCCGCGATCTTGGGCTGGATGACGAATTGGTCCCCCTGGGCAAGATCGTTGTTCCCGCCTTTCGCTGCGAGTTTGAGACTCCCGCCGGGCACAAGGAGCTCAGCAGGCGCTTGGTCATTGTCCGCCTCCTTGCCCGTGACCCAGGAACGCCCGCCATCAAGGCTGTAGGAATACTCGATACTGTCTCCTGCCGTCTCAAAGGCAGCCGGATCGTTATCGATGCGTACCATGATCGGCCGATCGAACCCGCCTTCAGCGTACGCATTGACATCGCTCCCCATCTGCATGACCGGCACGGTCCCGGCGTGGACGTCCAGTCCGAGCCCGGAAACATCCCCGCTGCCATCGATCGTGAGCTCGCCGCCCGGGAGCTCGATCACACTCTTTCCGACCGACGTCTCCTTGGCCGTGAAGGTATCGGTCCATGGACTCCCGTCGTCATACCTATAGCGATAGGTCACGTCTGTAGGTGTGGTCAGATCTCCGGATACGATCTCAACGGTCACATCACGCTCGAAGGCCCCCCGGGAACCGGCACTAAAATCTTCTGAAGACGACGTCACTGCTGCCTGGTCGTCATTGCCGCCCGTATATACGGCCGTAGGAGCAACCGTCAGCCAGGTCCCATCGCTTACACCATACCCGTCCCGCAGGGTCACGGACATTCCATCGACCAATTCGAGCTTGTTGTCAGAGCTGTCGAGCTCCCCTACGACCCAGGTCTTCCCCCCATCCTGGGTGTACTTGTAGTCGATATTGTCCGTACCCGTTTCGCCCCCTTCCAAAAACTGCACCTTGACGGAACGGTCACTTGTCCCGGTGATCGTCTCCACATAAGGGTCCACAGAACCGTCCCCGTCATAGACCGTCAATCCGGGCTCATAGGCGTCCCCACCCACATCCTGCCCCGCAAAGATGCTCTTGCCCCCGAAACTGGTATTGGCCAGGCTGATCATCTGATCGAATACTTGGCGCATGTCATAGGACAGGATATCCCTGTTGTCCGCATTCAGGGTTCCGGTGGCCGCCTGCTCGGCGATCTCCTTGGCCCGGGTGACCAGGTCACTCGCCTGGACCAGGGTTTCATCGGCCAGATTCAGCCATCCCGTGGCCGTGTCGATATTTTCCAAATACTGGTCAAAACTGGACAGGGAATCCCTATAGGCCAGGATCCGGGCCGTTCCCAGGGGATCGTCCGAAGGCTTGTTCACATCCTTCTGACTCGAGGCCTTATTGTTCAACTCGATCAGTTCCGATGTGGACTGATTCATGTTGGTCAAAAAATTGGCATACATGGAACGGTGGCTCACCCGCATGGGTATTCTCCTTAATTCTTCATGGACAACAAGGTGTCGAACATCTGGTTCGCCGTGGTGATAAGCTTGGCCGCGGCCGAATAGGACTGCTGGAACTTGATCAGATTGCTCATCTCCTCATCCAGGTTGACCGCTGAAATGGAATCCTGACGCGACCTGAGATCGTCGGCAAGGCTCTGTTGGTAATTAAGATTGAAATCGGACCGGGCCGTGTCCGCACCGACACCACTGACCAGGGCGGCATAATAATCCTGTAGGGTCTGGTTGCTCGTTTCACTTGAAAAGGTGGAAAAAGAGGCCCCTGTGTACTGCAAGGCCGCGACATCCTGGGCAACGACGTTGCTCCCCGAATCCATCCTGCCCGAGGCATCGAGTTGCCCCGCATTGATATAATCCAGATTTCCAGCCACAACAGAATTGACCGCCAGAGACGAGGCGTCCCCCCCTTCCAGATAGGTGTTGATCCCCAGTGCGGCCAGCAACCCTGTGGAATCCTGACCAAAAGAGAAGGTTTTCCCGGAATCGGCCTGGAGATAGAGTTTGTTGTTCTGGATTGTCGCGCTCAGGCCATCGATAGTATCAAAGGCATCCCGAACATCTTCGAGTGAGTGGCTTTGCGGATCAAAATTACCCCCACTAAAGTCGAGCACATTGACACCGCTCTCCCCTGAAGTCGTGTCGTGTATGCTGATGGACAGATTCCCGGCCTGGAGCTTGTCCTCAAAGGTGAGTCCCGACCCGGGCGTCCCGAGTTCCTCGCCCGTATTGGTCACGGTATAGGTCCCGGCCACATCAGTGAACGGCTGGAGACCGCTTCCCTGGCTGTGGATGGCGTTGACCTCCCAGACCAGTCCCCCGGCCAGGGCGTCGAGACGCTCCCGGTATCCGCCCACGTAATCGTCCCTAAAGGCCAGATAGCCGCCCAGACTCCCTCCGGTGATCCGGGAGGAGTTGGCCTCGCCGTTGACATATATCTGGGTAGTGACGTTCGTGGACATGGTCTCACCACCGTGCCAGTAAACGCCGTCCTTGGGGACAATGTTGAACATGTCCCCCTGTTCGAGATCATTGGTTGGAACCCCACCCATATCATCCTGGGTGCCGAACCAGACCTCCAGCTCTCCGCCCGGCAGGCTGATCCGGTTGTCATAGGTCGTGGCCTCGAATTCCCGAGCAGTGCCGTCATCCTCCTTGAGCCATGTCCGTCCGCCGTCAAGGGAGACGTTGAAAGTGGCCCCACCGTCGACCGCGCCCGTGGTTACCGCCTTGAGCGTATATTCGTAACTCGATGACCCTGAGAAATAGATCTGGCCGTCGGTGTCGAAACTCGAACCGTCGGTCAAATGGGCGGTCGCCTTGGGCTCCTGCGTCCCGAGGAGAAAATAGGAACTCCCATCCACCAGGGTCTGACCGCCCCCGGTGGTGATGGTCAGGTTCCCGCCGCCATTGTCGATACAATTTATATCCAGCTTTTCCGAAAGTTCACGGATCTTGAGGGCCCGCTCGTCCCGGGAGACGTTAGCGTTGATCCCGGGCTGTTCACTGACCTGGATCTGGTTGTTCAATTCCGCGACCTGCTGGACGATATTATTGATATCCTCGACCTCCTGGGCGATATATCCATCCATGCGGTCCTCGAGATCCTGCAGGTCCTCGGCCAGCAAGCCCATAGTCTCGAGAAGACTCTGGGTGTTGCCCAGCAGGGCGCTACGCACATTGGCGTCGTCAGGACGCAGGGAGACGTCCTGCCAGTCTTTGAAAAACTGGGCCATGACATCGTTCAGCCGCCCTTCCTGGTTTTCATTGAAGAGCATCTCCACGCTCTTCAGGTTGGTATTCAGGGCGCTCCACTTTTCTTGCTCGGAAAGCTTTTCCGTATACTGGTTTTCAACAAATTCATCAAAAATACGAACGACTTCCGTTCCATTGACCCCTGTACCGATCTGGCCCGGCGAGGTGCTGATGGGACGGTTTTCTTCGACGTTGACCTTGCGCCGGCTGTACCCGGGGGTATCCGCATTGGCGATATTGTTGCCGGTCACCTCGATCTGGGTCTGGGACAGATTGAGGGCCTGCCGGGCAATGTCCATGGTCCCGAGAATACCGCCCATTAGAGTCTCCCACTTATAAGGGTCGCCGTCCGGGTCTGGGATGCCCAGGTCCCGTGGTTGGAATAGGTATGCTGCTGCTTGGGGGTGACCTGCTTACGGAAAAAAGAGAGCAATGAAGTGGACTGGTCCCTCAGGGCGAGGGCGATTTCCGCATTCATGGAGGCATTGCGGGCACACCCCTGCTGGAGACGGTCCACCTCGGCTATGAGTTGGGGGAGTATCTCCTGCTCTTCCTCCCCAAAGGTTCCCGTGATCGCCGAAAGCCTGTCCGCCCCGGGATCGATCCCGTGGATACACCGACGGACAAGGGAACGTTCCGCAGCTATCTGCCGGAGAAGGTCCTGGATGGAAAATTCCAGCCCGGCGACGGATTGCGGAGAATCCTCCTTGAGCAATTGCAGCTCCCGCTTGAGGAGTGTCGTCAAGAGGACGAGTCCCTTGACCTGACGAGAAAGGCTTTGGATGATATATGCGTGCATACCCGGTTTCCTTGGAAGTTCACCAACAGGTTATGTATTGAAGATCCCATCGCACGCCGGGAAAAAGAATCCGGCATTAAAAAATATGCAATTTTGTCTCCAACAATATAAACATACAATATTTCAATAATTTTTCATCAATCAGGGGCAAACATTGCCCCTGGACCGGGCCACAACACGGCAAGAAGGGGGCTCCCCGCCCTGCATACGACATTTTTTTGACCAACCCATGGTACCCCGGTCCGGGAACCTCCAAGAAGGGATCCTGCCGCCCAGGACGGCCCCCAGCCACCGGCAAAACCGCCGCTGCCCGGTGTGTCGTCCGGTATCCACGCGTCAGCCATGACCGGCCGGTCTCTTTCCAAAAACGGGCAACCAATAGAAGATCCCCTTTTCCATCCCGTCCCGTATGGGCCAAGGAAAAAGGGGATCCATGGAAAGACTGCGGAACCGCACTGCCAAGAACATGCTTCCCGCACCACCCGCCTACATGGGGATGGGCCCGGCTATCCATCCCGAAACGCGGGGCTACACATCCTGGGTCAACTTTGCTCCGGGATCCGTTGGCCCATGCTCCTGCTCGATCTTTTGGATGAGCTGTTCGAGTTCCCGCATGGTCCCCTGATCGTTGGCCGGATGGACCCGGGGCCTCGGGGGGTCTTCGGGGCCGGCATTACGGACGGGCAAAGGGTTCAACGGGGTCGATCGGGCCCCCAGAGGCTCCAGGGGCACGGACTTCTGGCTCGCCTCGGAAAGATTGTTCTTCAAACTGTCATAGAGCATCTTGCCAAGCCCCACGCCCCCCGCGTCAGCCATCTTCTGGGAAAGCTCACGGTCGAACATGGACAGATAAAAATCCTCTTCCTTACTATGCAGGTAATCGTCCTTGGGGACCGTGGCCCGCATACGCTCCCACATCTTGGCCATGAAAATGGACTCGAACCCCTGGGTGGCCTCTTTGAGCTTCTTTTCCTTGTCAGCTCCCTGCCCGAGCTCTTCCCTGAGCCTTCTTAGCTTGGCCTGGTCCTGCAGGGAGGCAAGATCCTGTGCCTGGATTGATGACGTATTGGTGATACCCATATTCCACCTCGTTACGTGCGATCACGTTGTTTGTCTGGAGACACTCTTCTGGTCCATACCGGCGTCATATGCTTTCAAGTTCCGCATGCAACGCCCCGGCCGCCTTGAGGGCACGCAGAATGGACATGATATCCCTGGGCGTGGCCCCGATGGCGTTCAGCCCGTTGACCAGTTCCTGGATATTGGCCCCTTCAACGAGAACGAGCCGTTTGGTCTGTTCACGGACCTTGACCTGTGTGTCCGGAGTGATGGCCGTTTGTCCCTGACCAAAGGGGTTGGGCTGGGAGACCTTGGGCGTTTCCTTGACCACCACATTGAGATTGCCGTGGGTCACCGCGACCTGGGACAGGGTTACATTACTGCCCAGGACCACCGTCCCGGTCCGTTCATCGATGACCACCTTGGCCTTGGTGTCCGGCGAACATTCGATATTTTCCAGGGAGGCCATCAAAGGGACGAGATTTCCCTGGAACCTTTCCGGTATATCCAGCCGGATGGAAGAAATGTCCTCGGCACGGGCATACGTGCCGCCCAGAACGGCATTGAGCCGTCCAACGACCTGCTGGGTGGTGGAGAAATCCCTGCCATTGAGATGGATGAGCATGGACGATTGTTTGTTGAACCGGAAGGGTACGCCCCGTTCCACCGATGCCCCGCCCGGGATCTGTCCGACCGTGGCCGTATTTTTGGACGCCTGGGCCGCATCCCCACCGGCGGAATACCCCCCCAGCACCAGGGAACCTTGGGCCAGGGCATAGACCTTCCCGTCTATCCCTTTGAGCGGAGTCATCAAGAGAACCCCTCCGTACAGGCTGGAGGCATCCCCCACCGAGGATACCAGAACGTCCAGTTTGGCCCCGGGCCTGGCGGACACGGGCATTTTGGCCGTGACCATGACGGCGGCCACGTTCTTGACCTTCAGGCTGTCCCGGTCCACACGGACCCCCATCTTCTCAAGCATATTGACCATGGATTGGATGGTGAATTGGGTGCCGGATTTGTCTCCCGTGCCCGAGAGACCGACAACCAGGCCGTATCCGACCAGCTGATTGGTCCTGACCCCGCTGAAGGAGGCCATGTCCTTGAGCCGAACAGCATGGGAACCGGAAGGTCCCCCCAGGACGGTGATCGCCACGGCCACAAGGGACAAGACTATCCTGCAAAGAGGATACGGGACTGTAACAAATGTTTCTCGCATGGAACATCCACCTGTATTCATAGTCTAAAAGGGCCACACGTTATCAAGAATCCTGGTCAGCCAGCCGGGTTTCTGTTTGTCCGCCAGAACCCCCTTTCCATACAGTTCTATCCGTGCATCCGCCATGGCTGTCGAGAGAATGGAGTTATCCGGTCCGATATCCCGGGAACGGATGATCCCCCGGACGACCACGATCTGTGTCTCGTCGTTGATCCTGACCTCACGCCCGCCCTCGACCTCGAGGACCCCGTTGGCCAGGACACGCACGACACGGACCGACACGGTCGTGGTCAGATAATTTTCTCGTTTGGTTTCGCCGTCACCGGAAAAATTGCTCGATGATCCAGCCTTGATCGCCGGTGTCGTTCCCACAGGGATCCCCTTGAGGTAGCCATCTCCCATAAAATTCTGGACACCGAGATCGAGAGAGGACTCCTTGTTCGCGTCCGTGGAGGCCTTGTTCTTGGATACGGTATTCTCGACGATATTGATGGTCACGATATCACCGACCCTGCGGGCACGGCTGTCGGCAAAAAGATAGTCCGCCTGACCGGGATCGAAGAGGGACCCCGGATTTTCCCCTTTGGGGAGGGATTCCTCGGCCGGAGTATACACGGGCTCCGGCAGGGCATGTTTTTGCGAGGGTGCGCACCCGATGGAACCCAGGAGCAAACCGAGTCCGCAAAGGAGGAACACGGTTGTAAGAGAGACCCCTTTACGTTCCAATCGGTGTGGTACATGCGACAGATAGACATCATTCATGGGACAATTCCTTTGGCAGCGGTTGGTGCGTACCCCTATATAGACGGCTTCAATTGACGACGACGGTGTTCTTGTCTTTGACACGGGCAAGAACCTGTTTGTTACTTTGCAAATTACGGACCGTGACTGTCCTGCCGACCCGTCCGTCCTCCATGACCTCGGCAGGGACCTCCAAACGGATGGTCTCGCCGTCATAGACAAGGGAGACCCTGGCCCCCTGGATGACATCCGGCAGCAATTCGATATTTTTTTCGTACACGACCTCCCCGGTCCCCATAGGCCGGACAACACGCCACGGGCCGCCACGGCCGTTCCATACCCCGCTCCTGAGATAAGCCAGATTCTTGCGCTCGAAACGCACCTCTCCCGGACCAATCCGCCGATCCCTGGCCAACGGCCGGTTGGCACAGGGAACAGTCACCCAGACATCCACGAACACACTGGCGGAAATACGCCTGGCAATAGTTCCATGCGCACCCACGACATTGATCCGGAAGGAAACACGGCCCGGGTCGACCCCGCGGGGACATTCCATGCCGAGCTCGCCTTCGGGGTCATCCATGAAAATGTGGTCCGGGATACGGTATTCGCGGACCACGGTTTCACCCTTCAATGGGGCCAGGGCATTCGTCAAAAATTTGTCGACCCGCTGTTTGATCTCCCTTCCGCCGGCCACTCGGCCACCACGCTGGACCTGGATCTGATAGGGTAATTCGCACGCCCCCGGGACCGGTGCCGCCTTTTCCAGGGCCTGCCGGATCATGGCTCCGGTGACAATGACACGGTGTCCCGGCCGGGACGGGGCCGGGGCAACGGACACAGAACCAAAATGATCCATATACACGGAAGATTCCGGCCCATTGGCAACGGCCAGGTCGCCCAGGGTGATGTTCTCCCCCGGGACACAGACGAACTCGTGGAACACGATCCGATCCACGTCCTGTCCAACCGCGGCGTTCGTGCCGGCAGGAATGACGGCTCCCCACGTAAGGAGCCCGATCATGCACAGAAAAAGACAACGCAGGCACATTTTCCTATCCATCGCTCCACCTTTATTATCGCTTCATCTGATTGGCCGTCTGCAACATCTTGTCCGATGTGGAGATGGCCTTGGAATTGGTCTCATAGGCCCGCTGGGCAACGATCATGTTGACCATCTCTTCCACGAGGTCGACATTGGAAGATTCAACGAACCCCTGGGCCAGTGTACCGACATTGTTCTCCCCCGGTGTCCCCTCGACCGGGTCACCGGACCCCTCGGTAGCCACATAGAGGTTGCGCCCTTTGGCGCTCAACCCCGCGGGATTGATGAAGGTATACAACGGGATGTCCCCTTCCTGCAGCGACTCGCCGTTCTTGTCCAAGGCGGAAATATGCCCATCCTCGGTAATGACGACATTCTGTGTCTCCACGGGAACGGTGAAGTTGGGCTGGAGCCTATACCCGCCGGAGGTGACCAGTTCCCCGTCCGTGTTCAGTTTGAACGAACCCACCCGGGTGTAGGCGTCATCGCCGTTGGCATCCTCGACCTTGAAAAAGCCGTCCCCTTCGATGGCCACATCGAGCTGATTTCCGGTATTGCTCAGGTCTCCCTCGGTGAATATCTTGTGTACATCCACCGCCCTGACCCCCATGCCTATCTGGATGCCCGTGGGAAGACGATCGCCCGAGACATTCTGGGCCCCGGAGATCTTCAGATTCTGGTACATGAGATCCTCGAACTCCGCCCTGCTCTTCTTGAACCCGGTGGTGCTCACGTTGGACAGATTGTTCGAAATCACGTCGATATTCCTCTGCATGGCTACCATTCCCGAAGCCGCAGTCCACAATGATCGCATCATAGCGCATTTCTCCTCGTATTATACATTATCGTCATACTCCTGCCCACCCACAGATTCTCGCAGGACGCAGGTTCGGGGTCGCCATCACACCTTGCCCACGGTATCGATGACCTTTTTGTCCATCCCCGAAGAGGTGGTCATGATCTTTTGTTCCGCCCCGAAATTACGAGAGACCCCTATCATTCGGACCATCTCCTGGACGACATTGACATTCGAGGCCTCCAAAAACCCCTGGCAGACCTGAGCATCTGTCGCCTCCAGTTCCTTGAGGGGCGCACCGTCCGGCCTCCGGAAGAGATGCTGACCGATCCGTTCGAGTCCCTGTAGATCATCAAAGGTCACCACATCGATCCGGCCCATCGGCGCTCCGTCTACCAGGATCTGACCGGCACCATTGACCACGAGGTCGGCTCCCCGGGGGACCCGTAATTCTCCGTTCTGCCCCTGCAGGGGGTTGCCATGGGGATCAACGATGGTCCCGTCGGGATCAAGCCTGAAAATACCGTTGCGTGTATACTGTATCCCCTCGGGCGTACGGACCTTGAAAAAGCCTTCGCCATCCAGGCCGAAATCGAGAGGATTGTCCGTTTTCCGCAGCCCCCCCTGACTCATATCGATGTCCACGGCCCCGATCCGCGTCTTAGACACCTCGACGTCTCCGCCCATGGCTTGCTGTTCGAACACATTGCAAAAAGACAATGCATCCTTCTTGTATCCGGTCGTATTAACATTCGCCAAATTATTGGCGATCAGATCGAGGCTCTTTGCCTGGGTCGTGCCCCCGAAAACCGCGCTATACACTGCTGACTGCATCTTCTATATCCTCCGTTGTCCTTCCTTCAAGCAATATACCTGCCAACCGGAAAAGTCCCCATCTCTCCGTCCACCTATCCGCGGGCAGCGGGCCGTGGGGGCATTTTTTTCCGACCTCCCCCTCCAGGCGACAACCCACGGGCCAAAAATAGGACCCCGAACGGAAAAGAGGTTGACAAAGAAACAAAAATCGACAAAAGGAAATTGTTTTTCGGGCGGATGTAGCTCAGCTGGTAGAGTACAAGCTTCCCAAGCTTGGTGTCGCGGGTTCGAACCCCGTCATCCGCTCCACTCCTAATCGCTGTAACATAACCGATGTGGTAGGGTTATCGGGGGTGGACCAATGCGGTCCACTTTTTTTTTGTAAGCAAATGCAAATAGATATATTAAAAAAACAGCTAGCAGACCTGCTGCTCCCCCTGTGCCGAGAACAGGGGGTGGACCTCTGGGGGATAGAACCCGCCCTGGCCTCGCCCAAACACAAGGTTGTGCGTATTTTCATCGATGCCCCGGAGGGTGTGGATGTCGACCAATGCGCAACCTTCAGCAGGCACGCAGAAGTCCTTTTGGATGTCGAGGATATCATTCCGGGCCGGTACACCCTCGAGGTCTCGTCTCCCGGTCTCGACCGGACCTTTTTCTCTCCGGACCAACTTGGACCGTATCTCGGGAACCAGGTCGCCTTTACCCTCCATTCCCCGCGCAACGGCCGCAAAAAATTCAACGGGAAACTGGCTTCCTGTGAGGAAGGTTCGTTCACCCTCGTGCTTGAAGACGGGAGTGAACACGTGTTCCGCTGGGACGAAATCCGCAAGGCCGGACTCGTATTCAGGGGATAGTGATCGAACGTACGGACAGGGGAGCCGAAAACGTTACTCTTTTAACCAAACGTCATCCGAATCATGCGTGATTCTAGGTAGAAGCGGAGAATTTTTATGGGCATGGACTTGAAAAAAGCAATCGATCAGATCAGCAAGGATAAAGGTATTGATCGCGATCTCCTCATCGATACGCTGGAAGAGGCCATCAGGGCTTCGGTCGTCAAGAAATACGGTGACGACCTGGATATCGAGGTCAGTTTCAACGAGGAGGTCGGTGACATCGAGGTCTACCAGTTCAAGGTCGTGGCCGACGAGATCACGGACCCAGCCCGGGAAATCACGCTCGAGGACGCCAAGCTCCACGACCCCAACGTCCAGCTGGACGACGAGATCGGATTCCGCATGGAGATAGAGGACCTGGGAAGAATAGCCGCCCAATCGGCCAAGCAGGTCATTATCCAGCGCATGCGCGATGCGGAACACGAAATCATCTATGAGGAGTACAAGGACCGGATCGGGGACATTGTCGACGGGATCATCCAGCGCAGGGACCGCAATGGGTGGGTTATCAATCTCGGACGTACCGAGGCCATCCTGCCCAAAAACGAACAGATCCCCAGGGAACGTTTCCGCCAGGGCGACCGGGTCCAGACATATATCGTGGACGTCAAACAAGAAGGACGCGGCCCGCAGGTTGTGGTTTCCAGGTCCCATCACGAGTACATGAAGGCCCTGTTCAAAAGGGAGGTCCCGGAAATCGACGACGGCATCGTGACCATCATGGGCGTCTCCCGGGATCCCGGCCTCAGGGCCAAGGTCGCGGTCATCTCCCATGAAACCGACGTTGACCCGGTAGGGGCGTGTGTCGGGGTCAAGGGGTCGCGTATCCAGAATATCGTCCAGGAATTCCGGGGAGAGCGTATCGATATTGTCCTGTGGAATCCCGATATCACCACGTATGCCGTCAACGCACTTTCGCCGGCGATCATTTCGAGGATTACCGTGGACGATGACGAAAAAACCCTGGAGGTGGTCGTTCCCGATGATCAGCTCACACCGGCCATTGGCCGCAAGGGCCAAAACGTGAAGCTGGCGTCTAAGCTTTTGGGCTGGCGGGTCGATATCTTTACCGAAAGCCGGTATGGAGAAATGAACCAAAGCCGACAGGGACTGGAGCAACTGGCCAACGCCGCGGATATCCATGTCGAAAACATTCTGGAGGCGGGCTTTGAGGACGTGGACAGCGTGGCCCAAAGCCCGGAAGAAGAACTCCTCGATATCGAGGGGATCGGCGAGGAAAACGTTGCCGATCTTAAATCGGCTGCCAATCTATTGAAGGAATCTCCAGACGACCTTCCGGCGGAGGACGGCCTGGAAGAGAAACAGGAAGACGGCCTGGAAGAGGGACAGGAAGACGACCTGGAAAAGGGGCCGGAAGACTGAACCGAAACATTCTTCCATCATAGCCATTCACGACATAACCTAATCGCGTAACTATCAGAAAAAAACAATTTTCACCTGCTATGCATCCACAAGTACACTCTTTTCAGATCGAGCCGCAAAACCATGCCCCACACAAGCATGTGCCGATCCGGATGTGCGTGATATGCCGCAAACGGTTACCCAAAGCGGAAATGACACGGTATACGTGTCCCCAAGAAAACGGAACATCTCTGCAGGTCGACCCGGCCGGAAAACGCCAGGGACGGGGATTCTACCTGTGCACAAGCAGTGTTTGCATGAAGAAGTTCAATAAATTCAGGGGCTGGCAGAAGAAATGTAGGGGGGAACACTATGACAACTAAAATGCGAGTACGAGATCTTTCAGGTGAACTCGGCATTTCAAATAAGGAGCTGATACACCTGCTCCGCAAGCTCGATGTCAATGTCAAGAGTCACATGAGCGGATTGACCGAGGACGAGGCAAAGCTGGCCCGAAATATGTTTACCAAGGAAAGCCAGGAGCCTTCGGTTGAAAAAAAACGTGTTCGGTCGGGGGTCATTGTCCGGCGACGAAAAAAACCGGCCCGCAAACCACAGGAAAAAGCCATAGACGAGACGACCACTGAAACCACGGAACCCTCCGGGGAGACCCCCGCGGAGCCCTCTTCCACCCAGGCCCCTTCCATTCCCGAACAAGAATCCAGTACACCCCGGGTTGGGGCTCAGCCGGAACCATCCGAAGCCTCCCCCCATCCTCCAGTGACGGAGGAGGCCGGTAGTCTGCCCAAGGAAGTGATCCCGGAAGAGATCCCGGAAGAACACCCCGCACCGGCCGAGGACGAAGAGCCAAAGCCCGCAGAGAAAAAACGGGGGAAGCGGAAAAAAACGAAGAAGAAAAAAGCCCCCCAACCCACACCCCAAGTAAAAATCATTTCCCGGCCCGACCCCTCAGAGGAACCGACCGTCCCCGCTGCCACGACCACACCGGGCGAGAAGAAAAAATCCAAACCGTCCAAAAAGAAGCACCGCCGTACGGTCGAAGCGGACGAACTCTATCGCAAGGTCCGTCAGGCCGAAACCGCCAAGCCCGAGCTCGTTGGGGGCCGCAAGTCCCGGGGCAAGCGAGGACGCCGCAGGGGACACGACCATGCCCCGACAAAGTCCATGGTCACAACCCAACCGATCAAAGCGACCAAACGAAAAATCCGTATCGACGAGGCCATCCGCATTGCGGACCTGGCGCAACAGATGGGCATCAAGGCCCAGGACCTGATCAAGAATCTTATCGGCATGGGTGTCATGGCCACCATCAACCAATCCATTGATGCGGACACGGCTGCGATCATTGCCGCAGATTTTGGCTATGGTGTCGAAAAGATTGGGTTTTCTGAAAAGGAATTTCTCGCTCCAGTCCACGAGGACAAGGATGAGGACCTGCTGCCCAGGCCTCCGGTGGTGACCATCATGGGCCATGTCGACCACGGCAAGACATCTCTTCTCGATGTCATCCGCAAGTCCCAGATCACATCAGGCGAGGCAGGGGGCATCACCCAGCATATCGGTGCATACCATGTGTCCACGCCCAGGGGAGAAATAGTCTTTCTGGACACCCCTGGACATGAGGCGTTCACGGCCATGCGTGCCCGGGGTGCTCAGGTGACCGACCTGGTCATCCTCGTTGTCGCGGCGGATGACGGCGTCATGGACCAGACCAGAGAGGCCATCAACCATTCCAAGGCCGCGGGCGTGCCCATAGTGGTTGCGGTGAACAAGATCGACAAGGAAGGCGCCGACCCGGACAGGGTCAAACGGGAACTGGCCGAGCACGGACTCGTTCCCGAAGATTGGGGTGGGGACACCATCTACGCCAATGTTTCGGCCAAGAAAAGAATGGGCATTGACGGGCTCCTTGAGCTGGTCCTTCTCCAAGCCGAGGTCCTCGAACTCAAGGCCAACCCGAACCGACGGGGCGTAGGGCATATCGTCGAGGCCCGATTGGACAAGGGCCGCGGTGCCGTAGCCACGGTCCTCATGCAGGCCGGGACCATCCACAAGGGTGACGCCTTCACCTGCGGGCTGCACTCCGGAAAGATACGGGCCATCCTCAACGACCAGGGCAAAATGCTCAAAGAGGCCGGGCCGACCATGCCCGTCGAGGTCCAGGGTTTCGATGGGGTTCCCGACGCCGGGGATGAATTCGTGGTCGTGGCCGATGAAAAAGTGGCCCGCAAAATTTCTGATTCCAGAAAGGGAAAACGGCGGGAGAAAGAGCTGGCCAAAGAGACCAAGTTCACGCTGGACAAATTCCTGGCCGCCAAGGCCGGAGAAAAGGTCAAAGTGCTCAACCTGGTGGTCAAGTCCGACGTCCAGGGGTCACAGGAAGCGATCATCGACGCCCTGAACAAGCTCTCTGGAGAGGAGGTACGTACCGAAATCATCCACAGTGGGACGGGCGCGATCACCGAATCGGACATTCTCCTGGCCTCAGCCTCCAATGCCATCATCATCGGCTTCAATGTCCGCCCCACGGCCAAGGTCAAAGAGGTCGCGGAACAGGAAAAGGTCGAAATCAGATTCTACAATATCATCTACAAATTGGTCAACGAGATCAAGGATGCCATGAGCGGCATGCTCTCCCCGACCATCAAGGAAGTCTACCTCGGCCAGGCCGAAATACGGCAGACGTTCAGCGTTCCCAAGGTGGGAATGGTTGCCGGTTGCGGGGTTACCGACGGGAAGCTCGTGCGCAATGCCATGGTCAGACTCTTGCGTGACGGTGTTGTCATCTATACGGGCAGACTCAACTCCCTGAAACGTTTCAAGGACGATGCCCGCGAAGTCCCAAAGGGTTTTGAATGCGGCACCGGACTGGAAAAATTCAACGACATCAAGGAAGGCGATATCATTGAGGCCTTTGAAGAGGTCGAAGAAAAACGGACATTATGATCATTGGGATTCTCCGTCTTGATTTTAGACTGCACGGGATCCAGTCCCTCAAGGAAAAACGGCGTATCGCCAACAGTTTGAAACAAAAATTGAAAAACAAGTTCAACGTGGCCGTTTCCGAGGTGGACAGTCAGGACGCCCTCTCTCGGCTCGGACTGGCCGCCGTCACCGTTTCCAACGAAACCAAGCGGGTCCAGAGCCAGCTCTCCAAGGCCGTATCGATGATCGAGGCCAGTACGTCGGAAGAGATTGTGGACACGCGGATAGAAATCTTCGGAGCCTGAGTATGCAACGATCGACATCTAGACGGGCTACCCGGATGGCGGACCAGATCATGCGGGAATTGAGTAAAATCATCGTCGAGGAATCCCAGGACCCCAGACTGGACCTGGTATCCATCACCGGCGTCCGCCTGAATCGGGACTTCAGTGTCGCCGAGGTCATGTACACACACATCAACGGCCGCGGCTATATTCCCGAACTTGAAAAGGGGTTTGTTCAGGCGACGGGATTTTTGCGCTCGAAACTCGGGAAACGGCTCAAGATGCGACACGTCCCGGAACTGCGCTTCACCTGGGACGATTTCTTGGAGGATATGGTCTATGACCACATCGGTGAACAAGATTCCTGAAATCATCCAGAATGAAGATGATTTTCTGGTCACCTCCCACTACAATCCTGATGGGGATGCCATAGGATCCATGGCCGCCATGGGCTGGCTTCTGACCTCTCTGGGCAAACGTTTCCGGCTGTACAATATCTCGGGAATGCCCGAGCGTTTCTCCTGGTTGACCATGCCCTGCGCCATCGAACAGGATCTCCCCCAGGACAAACCTGGGTGGACCATAGCGCTCGACTGTGGCGAGCCTAAGCGCGTGGGCCAGGATCTGGCCAAGCGCATTGGTAAATCCCGGGTGATGAACATCGACCACCACCGGGGCAACCCTCTTTTCGGACAGGTCAACTGGGTGGACCCCCAGGTTTCCTCCACCGGCGAGATGGTGGCCGGAATAGCCCAGCATCTGGGTGTTCCCCTTTCCGGGGATATGGGTGAAGCGATCTATCTCGCCCTGGTCAGCGACACCGGCTGGTTCAGCTATGGCAACACCTCTTCCCAGACCATGGAACTGGCCGCGGATATCATCCGCCAGGGGCTCCGTCCCGACCAGTTCGCCCCCAAGCTCAAATACAACTGGACAACGAATAAAATCCGCCTCATGGGCAGGGCCATGTCCAAAACACGGTTCTATTGTTCCGGAAAAATCGGGGTCGTCTCGGCATCGGCCGACGATTTTACACAGACCGGAGCTACCGGTAACGATACCGAGGGACTTGTCGATATGGTCCGGAATGTACGCAGCGTTGTCGCCGCGGTGAGCTTCAGGCAGGAGGAACCCCGCAAAATCAAGTTCAGTCTCCGATCGACAGGAGAAATCGACATCCGGCAGGTGGCGGTCCGCTTTGGTGGTGGCGGACACATGAATGCCTCGGGTGGTGTGATCAACGCATCCCTTGAATCGGCCGAACGGCAGATGGTCCGGATGATCCAGGAAGTTCTGGATATCGGGGACGCGTAGATGGCAGTAAAACCACCACAGCAACATGGCGTACTGGTCCTGGACAAACCCGAGGGCCCGACATCCGCGGCCTGTCTCAACGTCCTCAAACACACGCTCGGTCAAAAAAAAATCGGCCATGCCGGAACCTTAGATCCCATGGCCACCGGAGTACTCCTCGTCCTGCTCGGACAGGGAACCAAGCTGGCACCCTACCTTACCTCGGGGAGCAAGACCTACGCGGGGGAACTCAAACTTGGCGTGGCCACGGATACCTACGATATCCAGGGGCAGGTCATTGAAGAACGTCCTACCGATCAAATCCCCCCAGAAAAGGTTGAGAGGGAAGTCCTTCTCTGGCAGTCTCTCACGGAACAGGACGTCCCTCCGGTCTCTGCGGCCAAGCACCGGGGAAAACCCCTTTACAAACTGCACAGGGAAGGTAAACAGGTCCCTGTCAAGACAAAATCGATACATATTTCCCAGGTGGAGATCATCTCCATGGACCTCCCCCTGGTACAATTTCGGGTTACCTGCTCCCAAGGCACCTACATACGCTCCCTGGCCCACAGCCTGGGGAAACGACTAGGGTGCGGGGCAACTCTCACGGGGCTGAGACGGGAACGTTGTCATCCCTTTGGCCTGGACCAAGCCCACCTTCTTGACGAAGTGGCGGACGACGCGCCGGGATTTTCCGGCCGTGTCATCCCCCTTGACGCGGCCCTCCCGCACTGGCCGTCCATGGCCGTCAGCCATGAACAGGCCGAGCGGGTCAAGAACGGAGCCTGGTTACCGATCCCCCCCCAGGAGGCTCCCGGGGAAGGAGAAAAGCGCATGCTCACCGATCCCAAGGGCAATCCCCTTGCACTGGTCCAGGCGAACATGCGCGAGGATTCCCTGTATTGGGTCATCCTACGGGGACTCTGGTCATCTTGAGCAACGCGCTCCCCCCAGCCACGGACCGACCCGAACCGGCAAAGGCACACGAAACCATCCATTCTCATCGGAGGATACCGCTGTGGTCATGACCCCAGAAGAAAAAAACAAGATCATCGAAGAATTCAGCCACCACGAAGGCGACACCGGCTCACCGGAGGTCCAGGTGGCCCTGCTCACCCATCGGATCACCTACCTGACCGAGCATTTCAAAACCCACAAAAAGGATTTCCATTCCAGAACCGGGTTGCTCAAACTTGTAGGTAAACGGCGCAAGCTCCTTAACTATCTCAAAAACAAGGACATTCAGCGCTACCGCGACCTCATCGCCCGTTTGGGGCTGCGCAAGTAGGCCCATGATCTGACAGGACAGAAGGCGGACCTTCTGTCCTGCTTTTTTATGGTTCGTGTTTTGTGTTTGGTGTTTGGCCCGTGGTTCCAGCAATCCCTTTTCTGGACACACAAGCAAAACACTGAACAACCCCACGGGATGTGCAAAACACCGAGCCCCCACCATCATTATCAAGACCAAGGAACATTTATGTCACATGCATTCGAAACCACCTCGGTTTCCATCCCCATCAACAATGAAACCATCACCATCGAACAGGGACGGGTCGCCTTGCAGGCCAATGGTTCCGTACTGGTCAGGTGTGGCGAAACCGCAGTCATGGTCACTGCAGTCACACAGACCATGGAACGGACGGTCAACTTCATGCCTTTGACCGTTAATTATGTAGAAAAAATGTACGCCGCCGGAAAAATTCCGGGCTCGTACTTCCGCCGGGAGATCGGTCGGCCCAGTGACCACGAGACCCTCGTATCGAGACTCATCGATCGCCCCATCCGTCCCCTGTTTCCCGAAGGTTTCCGGGACGAGGTCCAGGTGATCGCCACGGTCATCTCGGCCGACGACAAACATGATCCGGATGTGCTCTCCCTCGTGGGCGCCTCCGCGGCCATGCACATATCGGACATTCCCTTTCTCGGTCCCATTGCCGGGGCGCGCATCGGGCATGTAAACGGGGAGTTCATCCTCAATCCGACCTACGCCCAGCAGGAACAGAGCACGCTCAACCTTCTCCTCGCCGGAACCCGGGACGCCGTGGTCATGGTGGAAGGTGGTTCGCAATTCCTCAAGGAATCCTTCCTCGCCGAGGCCATCGAATGGGGACACAAGGCCCTGCAGCCGTTGATCGATGCCCAGGAAGAACTCCGCTCCAAGGTGGGCAAGGAAAAGCTCGAGGTCATTCCGCCCGAGGCCGACACCGAGCTCGAAGGGATCGTGGCGGAAATCGCCCGAGAAGGATTGGAAAAGGCCCTGACCATCCCCCAAAAGATGGAACGGTACGCGGCCAAGAAAGAGGTCAAAAAGACGACCATGGAGGCCCTTGCCGAACGGTTTGAAGAGACCCCGGAACGCCTCTCCAGGATCCCGGGCATACTCCAGGATATGGAAAAATCCATTGTTCGGGAACGGATCGTGTCCACGAACACCCGCATCGACGGCAGGGACATGACCACGGTCAGGCCCCTGACCATTGAAGTCGGACTGCTCCCCCGCGCCCACGGCTCTGCCATCTTCACACGCGGGGAGACCAAGAGCCTCTGTACGGCCACACTGGGGAGCAGCCGGGACGAACAACGCATCGAGACCCTGACCGGCGAAATGACCAAGCCGTTCATGCTCCACTATAATTTCCCCCCCTTCTGTGTGGGCGAGGCCCGCATGCTCCGTGCACCTGGCCGGCGGGAAATCGGACATGGTGCCCTGTCCGAACGGGCCATTTCTCCCGTTCTGCCCTCCACTGAAGACTTTCCCTATACGACCCGCGTCGTTTCGGAAATCCTCGAGAGCAACGGTTCCTCCTCCATGGCCTCGGTGTGCGGTGGAACCCTGGCCCTCATGGACGCCGGCGTTCCCATCAACGCACCGGTCGCCGGTATCGCCATGGGTCTTATCAAGGAAGGGGATGAGTACCGCATCCTGACCGATATCCTCGGGGATGAAGACCATCTCGGGGACATGGACTTCAAGGTCGCCGGGACCGCAGAAGGGGTTACCGCCATCCAGATGGACATCAAGATCGCGGGCATCCCCTCCGGGGTCATGGCCAAGGCCCTGGAGCAGGCACGTGAAGCCCGGCTGCACATCCTTGGAGAGATGGCCTCGACCATCGCCAAACCACGGACCGAGCTCTCCACCTATGCCCCGCAGATGGAAATCGTGTATGTCGATACCAGCAAGATCCGTGAGGTCATCGGCCCCGGTGGAAAGAACATCAAGGCCATCACCGCAGCCACGGATGCGTCCATCGATATCGAGGATTCGGGCAAGATCTCCATCTTTGCCTGCAACCAGGAATCCCTGGACAAGGCCAAGGAGATGGTCCTCTTCTACGACCAAAAGGCCGAACCGGGGAAGGACTACGAGGGCGTGGTAAAGAAAATCATGGACTTCGGTGCCTTTGTCGAAATCCTTCCCGGTCTTGAAGGGCTCTGCCATATCTCCCAGTTGGCCCGTGAACGGGTGAACAAGGTCGAGGATGTGGTCAGAGAAGGCGATCCCATCAAGGTCAAGGTCATCGAGGTCGATCCCGGCGGCAAGATCCGTCTGAGCCGCAAAGCCGTGCTCATGGAAGAGGCCGGGGAAACCTTCTCCATGGACCAGGCCAAACGCCCAGGCGGAGGCGGGAACAACCGCAGACGTCCCAGTGGCGGGAACAACCGCAGACGGTAGTAGCGTCCCTGCATGGAAAAACACCAAGGGCCCTTCCGGTTATCGACCGGAAGGGCCCTTTTTCATATTCTCCCCCCCCCTATCTGCAGTCCGCTCGGGCCGGGGGCTACCGTTTCATCTGGTTGATCATCTTGAGTATCTCGTCGCTGGTGGAGACGACCTTGCTGTTGGCCTGGAACCCCTTTTGGGTCATGATCATGTCGACGAACTCCGTGGCCATGTCCACGTTGGATTGTTCCAGGGACTGGGAGGCAATGGGCTCGATCCCGCCGAGCCCCGTTCCCTCTATCCCGAACCGCTCATTGCCCCCACCGGCAAGACCAAAGAGCATTCCGCCGCACCCCGGGGTTTCCGAGAACAGGTTGCCCCCTTCGCGGTGCAATCCGAACCGGTTGGGACAATCGGCCACCGCCAGGGCAAAGAGATTCCGGATCTGACCGTTGGAATACTGGGCGTTCAGGACCCCATCCCGGTCCACGGAGACCGATTGGAGGATCCCTTCGGGATACCCGTTCTGGTCCCGGTACAGGGTGGCCGACCCCGCATCGAAACTTGTCGAGGCATTGGCGAGTCGCTCAGAATCATTGAACATATTCAACTGCTGCAGGGCCGTAGTCGGATCGGTGGAAATATCCGCCGCCGTCACATTCGGGTCCGCAGGCTGGGGCATTCTGTCCGCCACACCGAAATCGATCCCAATATTCCCCCCGCTGCCGTCCCCGCCGGCAAATTGGGGGGTCAACAAAAAATGTCCTTGCTCGGAAACATCCGCCTGGGTCCAATGAGCCAGGTCACCGAGGCCACTTTCCGGCGCAGGGGTGAATGCGGATTGGTTGACCAACTCCCCCGACCCGCTGAAGGTCAGGGTCCCGGTCATGAGCACCCCGGCCTTGCCACTGCCCTGCGCGGCAGGACGTCCATCCTCCGCCGGATCCGTAGCGACCACATACTCCCACATACGCGTTCCCCCAAGTACATCTGCGTCCGCATGGGAGTACACGGGATCAAAATAGGCCTCCACGGTGTGCGCCGTCCCGGCCTGGTCGTAGACGGTGAGTGGGGTGGAATAGGTATAGGAACCGGACGCCAGAGGGGTCTCGTTGCCGGCGTCCCATGCAGAGAACATGGCAAAGGCGGGACTCGTGGATGCGGGCTGGCCATCGGCCGCGTTCACTGCCTGAGAATCCAGGTTGACCATCATTTCTACCCGAGTAGTCCGCTCGGGCAGGGAAACGAACCCACTCTCCTGGCCCGTGTTGCTGGTCAGCCGAACATCGGTCATGGACGAAAAATCAATGGTTTCCTGGACACTCTGGTCGACGGCACCGGCCTGGGCGACCACACTCGGGTCCCGGTGGGTATCAATGGCGTATCCCTGGACCACCCCGCCCCCCGGATCCTTGAGATAGCCCTGTTCATCAAACCGGAACGCACCGCTGCGGGTATACGCATAGTCATTCTCTTCCCCGGACGAGAGAACGAAAAATCCGTTCCCGCCCAAGGCCAGATCCGTTGATTCGCTCCCGGGGCCAAGACTACCCGGGGAAAAATCGACCAACACATCCGAGAGTTGAACCCCCTTGCCCACTTCGGCCACCCCACTGCCGGTGACGACAGCATCATTCATGACATCGGCAAAATGGACCGAATCCCTTTTGTACCCGGTCGTGCTCACGTTGGAGATGTTGTTGCCGATAACGGACATGCCCTGCCCAAAGGCCTGGAGGCCGGACGCCGCTGTATACATGCTACCAAAGGCTGCCATGCTCGATGCTCCTTGCGATCGTGGGAAAAATATTCCGGGACCACCCGGTTCTTCTATACAAAAGCACAATCGATGCCAAAAAAAAATCCCGGGGATATGGATCCCCGGGACAAGACCGTCAGCCCCCAAAAAGTGGCTACTGGCCGGCTTTGGTTTTCCCCATATCCTCGGGTGAATCCAGCAGGGGCAGGACATAGGTCTCGAGTTCCTTCCCCGCCCGGACGGTGATGGACATCCTGTCGACCCCCTTGTTCCCGGGCAGATAGACATAGCCCATGCGTGTATACGACGGCGGGATCGGTGACTCTTTCCATGCATATTGGTTCAATTCCTGCCTGATGGTCCGCTGCAGCTTGGCCTCGGCCTCGGGTAGCGAACCGGCCGCAAAGGCGGCTCCACCGACGGCTGCGCCCATACCCGCCCCGGCGAGTACATTGTCTCCGGTGAACATGGAGATGATCGCCCCGAGTCCTCCCCCCAGAGCCGCTCCCAATCCACCGGATTTAAGGGCATTCTTTGCCGTCTGCGTAAAGGTTTCCGAGGCAAAGACAAGCCGGACGGCCTCATCCGTGGAATAGGCCAGATAATCACCGTCCCCGCCCAGTCCACGGATCTCCTCGACCAGGACCCTGGGCCGTAGCTGCCCTATATTCTTGAACACCAGGAAGACCGGTTCGAGATCCGCCTTGCTGTAATCAAGCCCCTGTCCGGAATAGACATAACGGATGGCCGCGATGTCCCACTGCGGGGTCTTGACCGCATCATCGACCTGGGAAGGATCCACAACCTTGCGCGGCTGAGGAAGGGGGTTGGTAGGGGCACAGGCAAAAACCGGGACCAGCAAAAAAAACAACAAGGCAAGCAACCTGGATTTCATATGAATTCTCTCCTGTTGTGCGTGGGTAGCCCCATACGCGCATGGGCGGGCCCAGGCGGGGATACAAAACCCTGCCATACGGCACGGACGCATAAAATGACCTCCCGGGACCGTAGCCGACGAGCAAGGGCGATGGCAAGATAGCGTTGAAGGATCCGGGGGGAACAAAGAATGCGGTGTGGCCCTGGACAGTCCCCTGTCCGATGGAGCCTATGACGTTCTCGCCTCTTTCCAGCGGGACACCGGGGCGGCATGGACAATGCCCCGGTCATCAATCGTGACCACCCCTTGCAGCTCGAGCTCCTGTAAACTCTTTTCGAGCATCTCTCCACTGGAATTCCATTTGGTCAAAAGGGTCTGCCTGGTCACGCTCTCCCCGGATTCCTCGAAGTGATCGAGAAGGATGTACAGGGAAACGGCCTCCACGGACAGCCCCAGTTCAAAAATCCTGTTTTCCATAGTCAACGCAAACCTCTGCACGATATTTTTTTAAAAATCCTCACCGCTCCACCCAAAAACACCCCGACCCCGTTGGCCAGAGCATCCGCCGTCTCCCCGGACCGTCCGATATCCATCAAATGTTGGGCGATCTCGAGGATGATTCCAAGTAGCACCAAAAAGGCGCAAAGGACAAGAGAGCGCCTTCCGGTCAGGGGCCAGGGAAAACCGGCTGCCAGAACCATATAGGTAACCAGGTGGACGGTCTTGTCACCCCCGTACAGATCCATGCCCGGAGGAAGGGGGCGCAGGGAAAGGATAACAACCCCCAAGACAGCAACGATCCACGCACACCGGCACCCGCGGACACACCAATCCGAGCACGGGGACACGGCCTCACCCCCTTCTGAGCGCACCGGCAATTTTTTCCTGGACGCCGGCATCCATATACGGATGTATGGGCAGGCTGAAAATCCTCTCCCCCGCGTCCTCACTGACCGGCATGGAACCCCTTGCGTAGCCCAACCCCTTGAAGGCCGTCTGGAGATGCAGGGGGATGGGATAATACACGGCGGTGGGAATCCCCTGGTCGCTCAGATGGGAACGCAGCGATCCACGGTGGCCCGCATCCCGGGCAAGCACGGAATACTGGGCCCAGACCGAGACACATCCCTCTGGAATCTTCGGTGTGCGGACGGTCTCCTGAAGAAGTTCCGCATAGCGGTCGGCAATCCTGTTGCGGGCGGCAACCTCGTCCGGAAAAAGTTCGAACTTGGCCAGGAGCACGGCCGCCTGCAGGGCATCGAGCCGGCCGTTGATCCCGATACGCACATTGTCGTACCGGTCGGTGCCCATACCGTGGACCCGAATGGATGCCAGCTTCTCCTTGAGTTCCCCGTCGTTGGTAAAACACATCCCGCCGTCCCCATAACACCCAAGGGGTTTTGCCGGAAAGAAAGAGGTACAACCGATATCCCCGAAACCGCAGGCCTTGGCGTGTCTGTCCTTATAGACCGCGCCAAATGCCTGGGCCGCGTCCTCGATGATCTTCAACCCATGGGCCCTGCACAGGGGTTCGATCCTATCGTAATCCGCCGCCAGTCCGAAAAGATCCACCGGAATGACCGCCTTCGGCGTCAGATGCTCATACCCCTTTGGCAAAGGATACTGGGAACCATCCTTGGCCTCGAGGGCTCCGATCGCCTTTTCCAGACACACGGGATCGATGTTGAAGGTCCCGGGATCGATATCCACGAACACGGGGGTGGCCCCGACCATAGCGATCTCCTCGGCCGTGGCAAAAAAAGAAAACGGGGTGGTCAGGACGGCGTCCCCCGGCCCGATGTCCAGGGCCATCAGGGCCATGAGCAGGGCATCGCTCCCCGAAGAGCACCCCAGGGCGTACGTGGACCCGATGTACCCGCCCAGCCGCTGTTCGAGATCGCCTATTTCCGGCCCCATTATATAGGCACCGTGTTCAAGAACCCGGTCCATGTTCGCCCGGACCCTGTCCTCAATGAGCGCATACTGCGCCTTCAGATCAATAAATGGTATGCTCATGAAATATCTCTGCCTTGTCTATGGTGGTGTCGAATCCTGAAAAAAAGTTGTCACGTTACGGATGGAAAGAATGTTACGTGCCCACATCTCCGGAGACAAGGCGTGTCTTGGCAAAAAAATTCCGCCGTGGACTGCGGACACCGGATTTCTACGGCGCAAGCCCCCCTTCCCTGCTCCAAAAACCGCACCCGTCTCCTGTCTTTCCTCCTTATCGCACATCCTCGGGGTGCTGGATTTTCCGAAGAATGGTCGCTGCCACGTCCAGTGCACGCAGGCCGTCCTCGCCGGTAACCGGGGTATGCTCGCCCTTGTCGATGGCTTGGGCGAACTCGTCCAGTTCCATCTCCATGGAGTTGACCTCGGGGACATCGGGACGTTCGTACAGGACCTGTTTGGCCCGCTCCCCTTCACCGATGGTGGCCACGGGCAGTCCTTTTCCTTGGGGGTGGTCCCTCTTTGAAAGCTGGAAAATCTCCGACTGCTTCTGGAGAAAATCTATGGAGATATACATATTTTTTTGGAAGATACGCATCTTGCGCATGGCCTTGACCGAAATCCTGCTCGTGGTGATATTGGCCACGGCCCCGTTGTCAAAGGTCAGGCGGACATTGGCGATATCCTCGGAATCCGAGACGACCGCGACGCCCGAGGCGTCGATGGAGGTCAGCGGACGATTGACCAGGGCAAGGATAATGTCCAGGTCATGGATCATCAGATCGAGGATCACACTGACGTCCGTGCCCCTCGGGTTGAAGGGACTCAACCGGTGGGACTCGATGAACATGGGCTCAAAGGTATACTCCTTGAGGGCCAAAACCGCTGGGTTGAACCGCTCTATATGCCCGACCTGCAATTTTTTTCCGGCCCGCTTTGCCAGTTCAACGATCTTTCTGGCCTCGTCCACGGTGGCGGTGATCGGTTTCTCCAAAAAGATATGGCAGTCGTGTTCCAAGGCCTTCTTGGCCACCTCGAAATGATGGACGGTGGGTACGACGATGCTCACCGCATCGACCCCGTCCAAAAGCTCCTCCAGGGTCCCGAAACATTCAACCCCGGTCTGCTCGGCGATCTTGCGTGCTCTTGAGACATCCGTATCATAGATCCCGACAAGATCGATCGAGGCCATCTGTTCGGCCACCTTGGCATGGATCGCCCCGAGATGGCCGACCCCGATGATTCCATAGGCAAGTGCGCTCATGCAAAACTCCCTTGAGAGTGTGTAGTCAGTACCAGACTGTTCTTGATGACAAAAAAAATAATACTATCAGTAATTATTCAGGTGCATTTTCCAAGAATCAGGATTGCGGATTTACGAAATTTACGGAATTTAAGAAAGTCAAACCAGAACCACTTTGGAACACGGAGTTTCCAAAATGGATTTTGGGTGTACTTTCAAGGCAACCATACCGTAGGGGCACCCCTTACGGATCGTCGCGTGGATCAGAGGTTCGACAAAAAACCAACATTCCAAAATAGTTTTGGCGCAAGACATTTAAGCGGGTTGAAAGAGTTAAGAAATTATAGGCGGTTCGCATGTAGGTCTCTCATTTCTTACATTTCTTAACTTCTCCAATGCCCCCAATTTATTGACCGGCACTCAGGTTTGACGTTAAATTTTACTATATTGCGATAATAAGATTTTGACCTGGATAGTTACAACCATCAATCCGTAGGGGATAGATATTCAGCGATGATCCCGGCGGCCCGCTCGGTCGCCGTGCCCGTTCCCATCATTTTGGGCAACGCCTTGAGCTCCTTTCTGATGGCTTCGAGCCGCTCGGGATGCTCTATCCAGGATTGGGCCAGGGCGGCCAGGGCCTCCGGGGTGGCCCGGTCCTGGATGAATTCTGGAAAAATCTCCGTACCCAGAATAAGGTTTGCCATACCGATGAACGGGACCCGAATGAGCTTTCGTCCCACATGGTAGCTGAGAAAGGCGACCTTGTAGGCCAGCATGGTGGGGACCCCGAGCAGGGCGCACTCAAAGGTGGCCGTTCCCGAAGCGGCCATGACAAAGGAGCACCTTTGCAATGCATCGTAGCGCTCGGTCGACGGGACAATTTCCACGGGGACGCCATCAGGCCAGAATTCTTGTATCATTCCCGGATCCACATGGGGGGCCCGTACCAGAGTGAAACGGAGACCACCATCCCTTGCAAACAGATAGGACGCCGTCTTGGCAAAAACCGGGAGTAGGGAAACGACCTCCCTCTGTCGGCTCCCCGGAAGGATACCTATCCTTTTTTCCCCGGGACGGGCCCGGCTGCGGGCCGCGAGATCCATAATCTCGAGCAGGGGATGGCCCACAAAATCCACATCGATCCCATGGTTCCGGAAAAAGGGTTCTTCAAAGGGAAAAATGCACAGCAAGCGGTCCACGTATTGCTCAAGAAACCCTACCCGTCCACGGCGCCAGGCCCATACCTGGGGAGTGATGTAATAGACCACCGGAATGGAGAGTTTTTTGGCCATCTTGGCCACACGAAAATTGAAATCCGGGGAATCTATGAGCACGACGACGGCGGGACGTTCCTTTTCAAGCATCCTGCGCATGGAGGCGAGTAGCCCAATGATCCTGGGCAGATGGCCTATGACCTCGGTCAGTCCCATGACCGAAAGGGTTTCGGAATGGATCCTGGCCTCAAATCCCGCCCTGCGCATGGCAGCCCCGCCCATCCCCGCACAGGTGAGGGCGGGATCGATCTTCTTGAGCGCGTCAACGAGCATGGCCCCATAGACATCTCCCGAGGCCTCTCCCACACAGATCCAGACTTTGTTCGACGATGCCGCGTTGCAACGTTGTTTCCTCATGGTCCTCCCGACCTTTGCAATCCGACCGACAAAGGGATGGTCTTTACCCCGCAAACCATGGCAAGGCAATGAGCAGGTTGTGGCCCCAAAGAACGGACAGGCCGGATTTTCCCGGCGGTAGCGTATCATTGCGGCTTGACAGAAGGCCGGACCCGAGGACATTTATGGTCCCGCATAAACCATAACCAACCAAGGAGATCTCCATGCTCGACCTCCTGCGCACCCGGCGGAGCATCAGGGTCTTTGAAAACCGTCCCGTCGATCCGGGACTGGTGGCCCAACTCAAGGAGGCGGTTCTCCGCTCCCCCTCGTCACGGAGCCTGAACCCCTGGCAATTTTTATTCATCGAAAACAGGTCGCTGCTTGCAACCCTCTCCGGGTGCAAACCACACGGGGCCGGTTTTCTGAAAAAGGCTCCAATGGGGATCGTTGTTTGCGCGGACCCCTCCGTCTGCGACGTCTGGGTCGAGGACAGCTCCATAGCCTCGATCATCCTCCATCTGACCGCCCACAGCCTGGGCCTTGGAAGTTGCTGGATACAAATACGCAAGAGGATGTTCGACGCAGAGACGTCCTCTTGCGATTTCGTCAAGAAAACCCTCGATCTTCCGGAACATCTGGAGATAGAATCGATCATTGCAGCGGGCTACCCTGCAGAGAATCCTCCAGCCCACACAGACGATCACCTACTTTGGGACAGGGTTACTATGCAATAACCCCACACCGGGACCAGGACATGCCCCGCGGCACCCTCTGTGCAGCCTGAACATGTCCTACGCATTGCTTTTCCGTTTTTCGCATTTTTTTTCACCCATCAAGGAACAACCCATGAGCATACCCGCCACCACACCGTCATCCCACTTCATTCGGGCCACCATCGACCAGGACCTTGCAGAGGGCCGGCACGGGCACATCGTGACCAGATTTCCGCCCGAACCCAATGGCTACCTGCATATCGGACACGCCAAATCCATCTGCCTAAATTTTGGACTGGCCGAGATGTATGCGGGCAGCCGGTGCAACCTCCGCTTTGACGACAGTAATCCGGCAAAGGAAGAACAAAAATACATCGACGCCATCAAACGCGACGTTTCCTGGCTGGGATTTTCATGGGGGACAAGCCCCTGTTTCGCCTCGGATTATTTCGAATCCCTATACGGCTTTGCGATCGAACTCATCAAAAAAGAGATGGCCTATGTCTGTGAACTCTCGGCAGAAAAAATCCGAGAGTACCGTGGCACGCTGACCGAACCGGGCAAGGAAAGCCCCTTCCGCTCTCGCACGGTAGAGGAAAATCTCGATCTGTTCGCCCGGATGCGCCGGGGCGAATTCGAGGAAGGCACCCACGTCCTCAGGGCCAGGATAGATATGGGTTCACCGAACATGAACATGCGCGATCCTGTCCTCTACAGGATCCTCAAGGTTCCCCACCCCCGGACCAAGGATGCATGGTGTATATACCCCATGTACGACTTCGCCCATTGCATCTCCGACGCCCTGGAGGGGATCACCCACTCCCTGTGCACCCTTGAATTCGCCGACCACAAACCGTTGTACGACTGGATTCTCGCCCACCTGAGCGTTCCCTGCCATCCGGTGCAGATCGAATTCGCCCGGCTGAACATCAATTATACGGTAACCAGCAAACGCAAACTCCTCGAACTCGTCCGGGAAGGTCTGGTCGAGGGGTGGGACGATCCACGCATGCCGACCATATCGGGTATGCGCAGAAGGGGGTTCCCCCCCCGGGCCATCCGCGACTTCTGTGAGCGTATCGGGGTGAGCCGCAAGGACAGCTGTGTGGACATGGGTCTGCTTGAAAGTTGCGTGCGCGACGAGCTTAACGATACGGCCCCACGGACCATGGCCGTGCTCGAACCGATCAAGATCGTCATCACTGATTATCCCGAGGACCGCGAGGAGGTCTTCGGACTCCCCGTGCATCCCAAAAACCCCGGGATGGGCACACGGCAGGTCCCTTTTTGCCGGGAAATCTACATCGAACGCAACGACTTCCTCGAGGATCCGCCCCGGAAATTCTTCCGGCTCGCCCCCGGGCGTGAGGTCCGTCTGCGCGGGGCCTATCTGGTCACCTGCACCAAGGTGGTCCGCGACCCGGAAACAAATGGTATCAGAACCATCCATTGTACCCACGACCCGGCCAGCCGGGGGGGGGACGCCCCCGATGGACGCAAGGTCAAGGGGACCCTGCACTGGGTCTCGGCCCGCCATGCCATGGACATCGAAGTCAGACTGTACGATCGCCTTTTTTCCACCCCCTTCCCGACCGCGGATAAAGACAAGGATTTCAAACAATCCATCCATCCGGATTCCCTGCGGATCATGACGGGCTGCAAGGCAGACCCATCCCTGGCGGGGAGCCGGCCGGAGAAGGGGTTCCAATTCGAGCGGCAGGGATTTTTTTGCCGGGACAGGCAGGACAATGGTGAGGACATGCCGGTATTCAACAGAACCGTTACCTTGAGGGATTCCTGGGCCAAGAAAAAATAAGGCGGGAACGGTCGCCGTCTACCAACCAGCCAGAGGGCAACCAAAGGGAGGACAATCCATGGACATCGAGATTTTCTACTGCACTGTGTGAAATTATTACCCGAGAGCCGCCGGTCTGGCGGAAGAACTCAAACGGGTCTTCGGCTGCAAGGTCACGCTCACTCCGGGAAAGACCGGGGACTTCGAGGTAGTAAAGGACGGGGAAAAGATCTACTCCAAACGTACTACCGGGAAGATTCCACCTCCTGCAACCATCCTGGGACTGCTCGGCTCATGAACGGCGGGAACACCATCGTACCACCCGAGGAGCCCCCTTAGCCCGGGACGGATCCCGGACACCATCGGTATGGGACAAGACAAAGGCCCGTGCATCCAATGGATGCACGGGCCTTTGTCTTGTCCGGATTCGTATGCTTATGCGCAGAGGGAAAAAGCAACGGAGAGGATATTGGAGCCGTCCCTACGCTCATAGGTAATGGCGTCGACCATGTTCCTGACCAGGTGGATACCAAGTCCACCTATCCCGCGTTCATCGATATCAAGCGAGGTGTCGACGGAATCCCGGGCCAGGGGATCAAAGGGTGGCCCCTGATCCTCGATGGAAAAAACCAACCGCTCCCCCTGCACACTGCACCGGAGGGTTACCTGACCGGGGGATTCCTGCGGATAGGCGTAGTTGAAAAGATTGACCAAAAGCTCCTCGAGAACCAGCTCGATCTTTCCCAAAAGGGTTGCGGGTCCCCCAGAGCGTTCAAGACAGGTCGCGGCAAAGGCTTGCAACCTCCACAGGGACCCCAGGTCTGCCTCTACCCTCAAAGAATCATTAAAGGAATCAGCCGAGTTTGGCGAGCGCATCGTCCTGGCTCTCCCCCACCGGAAAGATAGAACTGAACCCGGACATTTTGAAAACTTCACCTACCATCCCGGAAAGGTTATAGAAAGCCAGTCCTCCGCCAAGCCCCTTGAGCTTCTTGCCAATGAGGAGCACGCTGCGCAAGCCGGCGCTGCTTATATACTCCACTCCCGCCATCTCGACACAGATATTCTTGTCGCCACCATCAATGATTGATGTGCATGCGCTTTCGAATTCGGGTGCGGTCACGGCGTCCATCCGGCCCCCCACCTTGAGGACAACGGCCCCATCCTGCTTGATCTGTTCAAACTCCATTGTTCACCCCTCTCCCCGGAAGGCACGACCCTCCAGAACCTTGCGGATTACATGTTCGACACATTGGTCCACACAGCCAAAAAATATCACAATGGCGTGATACAATCTCGGTCCCACGCCCTTTCCGGGCGGTCAGACGGTGTACCGATAGTATTTTCGCCGGGTCCCTCCCTGACCATCCCATGGTTGACAATAGCGACCATGGTCGCCCGAGATCCGGCACCCCAAGGGGGAGCGCCGGTCCACGCCTAAAAGAGGACGTCCACCCGCTCCGTGTCCTTGCCGTTGCGTTCTCTGACCTCACCGATGATCCAGGCATCCTGCCCAAGGGCCTGCAATCTGGACATGACATCCTCCTCCATGTCCCGACCGATGACCAGGATATACCCGATCCCGGAATTAAAAATCTGGAGCATCTCCTCCCAGGACAGATTTCCCTGCTTTCTGAGCCAGGAGAAGACCGGAGGAATATCCCAGGTACCGAACCGTATGGACGCGGAAAATGCTGCGGGGAGGACCCTGGGGATATTGTCGTAAAACCCACCGCCGGTGACATGGACCATCCCTCGGATTTCCAGATCGCGGAGAAGGTTGAGCACGCTCGAGACATATATCTTTGTCGGCTCAAGAAGGACCTCGGCCACGGATTTCTCGGTCCCGGGAAAGGTATCCTCCGCTCCAAGGCCCGAATCCTTGAAAATCTTGCGCACGAGAGAGTACCCGTTGGAATGGATCCCAGACGAGGCCAACCCGACGATCTTGTCCCCCTTGCGGATGCCGCTGCCGTCGACAATACGGTCATTGTCCACGATACCGACACAAAAGCCGGACAGATCGTACTCTCCAGGGGCATAGAAATCCGGCATCTCGGCGGTTTCCCCGCCCAACAGGGCACACCCAGCCTGTTTGCATCCCTGGGCGATCCCCTCTACGGCATCATAGGCCTTTTGTTGATCGAGCTTTCCAGTAGCAAAATAATCCAAAAAGAAAAGAGGCTTGGCTCCCTGCACCAGGATATCGTTCACACTCATGGCCACCAGATCAATACCGATGGTCGTATGTCGGTCGCACAGAAAGGCCATCTTCAGCTTGGTCCCCACCCCATCGGTTGAGGAAACCAAAACCGGCTCACGCAGGTTGTGCAAATCCGGCTTGAACAACCCGCCAAAACCGCCGATATCTGTGATCACCCCCTTGGTAAATGTACCCGAAACCATGGTCTTGATCTTCGAAACAAACGCGTTCCCGGCGTCGATATCCACCCCGGCCTCTTTGTAGGCCCTGTCACGCTGCTGCATACCCAAACATCTCCTTTGTTGATCCAACCTGAACAAACGCCCCGACCACGGATGACAAAATTCCCGATGACTGGTACTATAAGGTCGACATTCGGTTTGCCCCGCATACCCTGCCTAGAATGCTGTTCCCGTCTGGCACCTTCCACGGGCTCGGCACGAGGGATCCCCCCTCTTGTCCTGCCCATCCCCCCCAAGGGAGGCTATATCATGAAGCATATGGTTATAACGATGTTCCTGACCCTGTCCCTGGTCTGGGGTGCATACGCACAGGAGAACAAGACATCTGATGATCCTGTCCTATATATCGGACAGGACCCGGCCACGGGCGATCAGGTCATGTCCATCGGACCGGCCCCGGCTGAAGAAAACAGCACAGAGGCGATCCCATACGACGGCCTATATATTATCACACCCGAAATCATTTGGCCACAAAAAAACAAACTTCGCCCCAAGGGACACGGCCATGCCCCCCGTATCAGGCCCGGACCAAACGATCCACGGACTCCCTGAACCCGGCCACGATATCATCCTGACCGGGTACAATCCTGTTTTCCATGAGCACCCGGCCATCACAGATGACCGTATCCACACAATCCCCATTGGCACTGTAAACGACATTGGAAAGCAGGTTGTGATTGGGGATGAGCTGGGGGTGGTCTAAGTCCACGAGCATACAATCGGCGAGCATGCCCTCCCGGATCTCCCCGCAATCGAGCCGGTACATGGCGGCCATATTTTTCGTGGCCATGGCAAAGGCGTCCTGGGCCGGAAGAACCGTGGTGTCCCCGGATATGGATTTGGCCAGCAACGCGGCCAGCTTCATCTCTTCAAACATATCCAGATTGTTGTTCGAGGCACATCCGTCCGTACCAAGCCCGATATTCAGTCCCCTTGCGGCCACGGCTCCATAGTCGAACCCACCGGAAACGAGCTTGCGGTTCGAGGCCGGGTTATGGACGACCTGGACGCGGTTTTGGGCCAGCAAATCGATCTCGTTCTCGCTCAGCCAGACGCAATGGCAGGCCAAGAGACGGTCCGAGAGCATATCCATGGAGTCCAGATATTCCACCGGGGGCAGAGAGTGTTCCTTGCGACAGTTTTCTACCTCCACCCGGGTCTCGCTCAGATGCATGTGGATGAGCAGATTTTTTTCCGCGGCATATTCGGCCACCCAGGCAAGGGAGTCCCTGGAGACCGTATAGATGGCATGGGGCCCCAGGGTGAAAATGATCCTGTCACAGGAAGACGCATAGGCATCATGGAGCTCTTTGACCTGTGTCCTGGCCTGCTCGGCACGGGTTCTGTCCCCAAAATCGAAAAACGCGGCCGACAGCCCCGCCCGGAGCCCCATTTCCTGGACGGCCCGGGCCGTTCCGGGAAAATGCCAGTACATGTCCGCAAAAAACGTGGTCCCGGTACGGATCATCTCCAGGCAGGCAAACTTGGCTCCCCAGTAGACATCCTCTTCGGTCATCCTGGCCTCGATGGGCCAGATATTGTCCTCGAGCCACTCCCCGAGGGGCATATCATCGGCGTATCCCCGCAAAAGGGTCATGGCCGCATGGGTATGCCCGTTCATGAGAGAGGGGAGTATGGCCTTTCCTTTTCCGTCGATACGCGTGCCGGCATGGACGTGGGCAAGGGACCCTATGGCAGAGATACGATTCCCCTCGATAAGAACGTCCTTGGTCTCACCTTCCAGCACAACATCGGATATCAAAATCCCCATCCATTCTCCGTTGGTCATCGTTTGCGCGCAGCATGGGAACCACGGCATCCGGGGTCATTGAGAACACAGATGCACACGGTTGCGTCCCGACCGTTTGGCAACATAGAGGTTGTTATCCGCAGCCTCGAGAAGCTGGTCCGCTGTTT
This sequence comes from Desulfoplanes sp., assembly GCF_054921335.1. Lineage (NCBI taxonomy): Bacteria > Pseudomonadati > Thermodesulfobacteriota > Desulfovibrionia > Desulfovibrionales > Desulfoplanaceae > Desulfoplanes > Desulfoplanes sp. The sequence goes on from NZ_JBUDSQ010000002.1 coordinate 81,875, forward strand.
CCCAATGGCCGAGACATCGGGCTCCCCCGACACTGATGGTCAGTCGAATGCGGTTTTTGAGGATCCGGCCCCCGGCATCGCGGATAACGAAATTATACCACCCGACCCGGCTGCAGAGTTCCTCGGCCAGTTCCATGGCCTCCTTGCTCCGGTATCCCACAAGAATGATCGCGAACTCCTCCCCTCCGTAACGGGCGCACATGGCATGCCGGTTTTCGTCCATGGGTCCGGGGCCGGTCGGCCGAAGGGCTTCCCGAAGGATGGCGGCCACGGTGACCAAGGCCTGGTCACCGATACGGTGGCCGTACTCGTCGTTGAAATTCTTGAAATAATCGATATCCGCCATGAGCAGTGTCAACGGGGCGGTACCATTGCGGCTGGCCTTGAACCATTTGGTCAAGGCCAGATCAAAGGCCCTGCGGTTGGGTAACCGGGTCAAGGCATCGGTCATGCTCATTTCGACCAACCCCTTGGCATCACTTTCCATTTTGGATATCAGCCCCCCGAATCCCGATTTGACGCTCTCGACCATGGCCTCGAAGCTGGTCTCTGTCTCCACGGTCTTTATCGTCTCGACCTCGAGTTCCCGGACATCGTCCTTGCGCTGGAGCAAAAGGTTCTTGAATTCGTGCACCCGGTCCAGGGCCTCTTCAAAAGCCGACTGGAGCTCTGCCTTCAAGGGAGCGTTCAGGATATTCTGCTGACGCATGAAAACGGTCCGGAATTGTTCCCCGGAATAATCACGTCCCTCCAGAATGAGATCAAACAACTCCTTGAGCTGTTCCCTCTGTTCCTTGGACAAGAAGTCATGGGCCTCCATGCTTGCCAAATGCATCATGAAGGACCGCCATCTGAAATCAGCCGGCATGCCCGCCCTGTCCATAGCGGCGCTCAAACTGTCAATATCGACCACAAAGCCCCCTTTGCAAAGATGAGAACCCGGTATACTCACCTCTCCATGCATGGATTCTCATATCCAAAGCCTCCAGGTAATGCAAATGGTCCCCCCTCTGGTACCGACCGGGCAAACCACCATCTTACGATAGTATCGGACCAATAAAGAACTGCGGCAAACACTTACAAAAAGTTTGCCGCAGCACCGTCTATTTTTCTTGTGGCGTCAGGGGCCGACCCGCCACCCGCCTATGGATCGCCGGCGCCGAGTCTATGCCCAAGGGCTGATCAGTCCTCGATTCCGACCTTGGTGATCATGACCGTCTCCTTGGGAACATCCTCGTGGAATCCCCAGGCCCCGGTCTCCACACCCTTGATGGCATCAACGACCTCCTTGCCCTCGATCACTTTACCGAAGACCGTGTATCCCCAGCCCTGTTCATTCTTGGCCGTGTGGTTCAAAAACGTGTTGTCCACGGTGTTGATGAAAAACTGGGCGGTTGCCGAATGGGGATCCATGGTCCGGGCCATGGCCACGGTATAGGCCTCGTTCTTGACCCCGTTATCGGCCTCGTTCTTGATAGGCGAAAAGGTCTTCTTTTCCTGCATCTTTTCATCCATGCCCCCGCCCTGGACCATAAAATTCTTGATCACACGGTGGAAGATGGTTCCTTCATAAAACCCCTCTTTGACGTACCGCAGAAAGTTTTTCACGGTCTTTGGTGCCTCGTCCTCGAAAAGCTCCAGAACAATGGCTCCCTTGCTGGTCTCGATCCGTACCACGTCGTTCTCCTTGTTTGTAGGAAATTTGGGAAGTTACAAAATTTGAGGAATGGAGAAAACAGGCACCTGCGCCCAATCATCTCCCAAATCCCACCAATTTCTCTGCCCCCTCAAGCCTCTATAGTCTCTTAACTCTCTAAAATTTCTAAAATCTCTTACATTTCTAAAACACTTCCGCCTGGAACCAGTACACCTCGGTGGCCGTATCCTTCCAGGCTTCCGGGGGGAGTCCCGCCTTGTGACAGGTCTGGGCGAGAAAGGTTTCCCGGTCCCATCCCCACTCGGTGGCCACCTGGGGCAAAAGGAGTCCTGACTTGCCGCCCCGGCGCATGTACAGACCATGGATCCCGGGGGTGATGGCAGAAAGATCCTGCACACGTTCCAGGGGACTCAGGATGGAGATTTCCACCCCAAGACCCCCAAATTCCCCGGCAGTGACGGGTGGGAATCTGGGATCCTCGAAGGCTGCAGAGCAGGCCATTTTGGCCACGGTCTCAACTATGGGTACCTGACCGGCAATATGCCCGATACACCCACGGAGCTGTTTATTCTTGCTCAAGGTGACAAAGGCGCCGTACTTCTCGGTCAGCTTCTGACTGACCGGATCCATGTCCGGTGCAGGACCAAGGCCCAGTCGATGGCCAATACTCTGAACGGCCAGGTTCTTGAGATACCCTTTCTCTCCATCCGTCAATTGGAAACGAAATTTGGTCATGCGTCCCCTCCGTTGTCTTTCTCTGCGCCCCTTGCGTCTTTGCGCGGAAAAATCGTGCCTAAAACCCCTCTTCCAGTGGCGGATTGATGAGGACCCCGTTCTCGGGCAACCCCTTTGCCTCTCCGGCGTTTTCCACAACAACTTTGCGCCCATCGATCCTGAGCCGTCCCTGGGCCAGCCATGCGATGGCCTGCGGATAGATCCTGTGCTCGTATTCGAGGATGCGTTTGCCAAGAGAATCCCCGTCGTCGTCGTGATAGGCCGGGACCACCGCCTGGATAACGATGGGCCCATTGTCCATCTTTTCGTCCACAAAATGGACCGTGCACCCGGCCAATCGGACGCCGAAATCCGCCTGTTGCCTCTGGGCGTTGGTCCCGGCAAAGCTGGGCAGGATGGCCGGGTGGATGTTCAAAATCTTACCCGAAAACGCACCTATAAAGGTCGGCGACAAGATACGCATGAACCCGGCCAGAATCACGGCATCGGCACCTGATTCCCGGATCGTTCCAATCAGGGCGTCATCAAACGCCTCGCGCGAGGAATAATCCACGTGATTGATGACCGTGTAGGGCAGACCATGGATCTTGGCCCGCTCGAGCCCATATGCATCGGGATTGTTGCTGATGACCACGGAGATCCGTGCATCCAGCCGCCTTTCATCAATGGCCTCGATTATTGCGTCGAGATTGGTGCCGCTTCCCGAGATCAATACGGCGATGGGTAGGGTCATGCGTCCTCCTTGAACATCCGCTATCCTGTATCGTAAATCTCCGCATCCAGGTATTACAGCCCCGCAGCCACGGCCGCGGCCAGGGCCGGGACCGTATACTCCTCCGGCTGGATGGTTGCTGTAAAACCATAGGTCGCAAGGGTCTTGGCCGTGATGGGCCCGATGACCGCGATAGTGAGTCCCGTGTCCACATACCCTTGGACCACGTCCGGTTCCACCAGAGAGAAAAAATTCTCCACCGTGGATGAGCTGGTAAAGGTCAGGCAGTGGATCTCCCCGTTTTCCAGCCCGGCCAAAACATCCTTTTTGCCATCCTCGGCAAGCACGGTCTCATACACCGGCAGGACATCCACGGTGCATCCGGATCCGCGCAAGCCTTCAGGCAGCACCTCGCGGGCCTTTTTGGCCCGGGGGACAAGGACCTTCTTGCCCTCGATGCCAAGCCCGAGAAGGCCGTGCACCACGGATTCGGCCACGTATTTTTCGGGTACGAAATCCGGGAATATCCCGCGCGCCCCAAGCTCTTTGGCCGTTGCCGGTCCGATGGCCGCGATCTTCTTGCCGCCCATGGCCCGGGCATCGAGGCCTGCATGCCGCAACTGATTCCAGAAATGGACAACCCCGTTGACCGAGGTGAAAAGAAGCCAGTCATAGGCGTCAAGACCGGCAATGCTCGCCTGAACCCGCGTATAATCGTCCAGCGGCTTGATTGTAATGGTCGGGAATTCAAAACAGCAGGCACCGAGATCACCGAGCATGGCAACCAGGCCGCTTGCCTGCTTTCTGGCCCGGGTGACAACAACACCCTTGCCAAGGAGCGGACGTTTTTCGAAAAAATTCAACCGATCCCGCAGGCAGACCACATGGCCGACCACCAGCAAGGAGGGGGGCTTGATCCCCTGCCTGACCGCATCCTCGGCAATGTCTCCTACCGTGGAGGCCATGGAGAAATGGTGACACGTCGTTCCCCAACGGACCAGGGCCGCCGGGGTATCCGGGTCCATGCCCGCCTGGATGAGGTTGGCCGTTATATGGGGCAGATTCTTGACCCCCATGAAAAAGACCAGGGTGCTCGTGCCCTTGGCCAGGGATTCCCATTTGTGCACGCTCTCGCCCTTGGTGGGGTCCTCGTGGCCGGTGATAAACGAGACCGAAGAAGCGTATTTCCGGTGCGTCAGGGGAATGCCCGCATAGGCGGGACCGGCAACCGCCGAGGTGACCCCCGGGACGACCTCGAAATCGATGCCCGCATCCAGGAGCTCTTCCCCCTCCTCGGCACCGCGACCAAAAATATACGGATCCCCGCCCTTGAGCCGGGCGACAATGTTTCCTTCTTTGGCCTTATGAACGATGAGCTCGTTGATCTTGTCCTGGGGGAGGGTGTGGTCCCCGCCCTTCTTGCCCACATAGATGATTTCGGCCCCGTCCCGACAATAATCGAGGAATGCCTTGTTGGCCAAGTAGTCATAGATGACCACGTCGGCCTTTTCCAGAATCTCCCTGCCCTTGACGGTCAACAGGCCGGGATCCCCGGGACCCGCACCGATGAGATAGACATATGCCATGATTATTCTCCGATAATGTCCCGAAGTCTGGCCTGCAGGCCCTCGAGTTTTTCCCGTTTTTCACCAAATTCCTTTGCCTTGGCCTCTTCCTTGGCCACCACCCCGGCCGGGGCCTTGTCCAAAAAGCCCTTGTTGGCCAGTTTCTTGGTCACCCGGTCAAGCTCCTTGGACAGTTTGGCAAGTTCCTTGGAGAGCCGGGCCAGTTCCGCGTCGAAATCGACCATGCCTTCCAAGGGAACATAGATTTCATGGCCCTTGACCACGGCGGTGGCGCACCCCTTGGGGGGATCGAGTTCGGCCTCCACCAGGATGGATTCCAGGCGGGCCAGGTTGGCGATCTCCTGCTCATGATCCAGAACAAAGGACGCGTCATCGCCCCCGGCCTCGATGAGAAGCTCGACCTTCTTGGCCGGTTCCACGCCGAGTTCGGAGCGGATATTTCTGACAGCCACCACGAGCTGCTGCAAGAATTCCATGCGTGCGGCAGCCTCCTTGTTCTCCAGATCCGGGTTCAGGGCAGGGTAGAGTTCTTCGGCCAGATTGTCCTGCGCGGTTCCGGGCACATGGGACCAGATCTCCTGGCTGACGAAGGGCACCACGGGATGGAGCAGGATCAGGGTCTCGCGCAGAATATGGCCCAGACAGCCCCGGGCCTTCTGCTTGGCCCCTTCGTCCTCCCCGTAGAGTTCGGGCTTGATCATCTCCAGATACCAGTCACAGAACTCATGCCACACAAACTGGTACATGGTCCCGGCGTACTCGTTGAACTGGTATCCCTCGATGGCCTTCTTGACGTCAACCTTGACCTCCTCGAGCCGGTCCAGAATCCATGCGTGGTGCAATCCTCTGGTTCCTGCCGCATCGAGGGAAGGGGTGGAACCGTCCAGATGCATGAGGGAGAACCGGGCCGCATTCCAGATCTTGTTGATGAAATGCCGGTACCCTTCGATACGGTCCTCGGCCAGTTTGATGTCCCTGCCCATGGCCGCAAACGAGGTCAGGGTGAACCGGAAGGCATCGGTGCCGTACTTGTCGATGGTGGTCAACGGATCGATGACATTGCCCGTGGACTTGCTCATCTTCTTGCCATGGGCATCCCTGACCAAGGCGTGGATATACACGTCGTCAAAGGGGATTTCGTCCATGAAATGGAGGCCCATCATCATCATGCGCGCGACCCAAAAAAAGAGGATGTCAAAACCCGTGACCAGCACCGAGGTGGGATAGAAAGTTGCAAGCTCCGGCGTCTTGTCGGGCCAGCCCAGGGTAGAAAAGGGCCACAGGGCCGAAGAAAACCAGGTGTCGAGGACATCTTCTTCCTGAACGAGGTGTGTGCTCTGACAATGGGGACAGGAGGTCGGGTCTTCCTTGGCAACGATGAGCCTGCCGCAGTCCTCGCAGGTCCAGGCCGGGATGCGATGGCCCCACCATATCTGCCGGGAGATGCACCAGTCCCTGATATTGTCCAGCCATTCATAATAGGTCTTGTCCCAGTGCGCGGGATAGATTTTTGTCCTGCCGTCTTCCACTGCCTTTCTGGCCGCCTTGGCAAGGGGGGCGGTGGCCACGAACCACTGTTGGGAAACATAGGGTTCGATGGCGGTTTTGCACCGGTAGCAATGACCCACCGAATGGGCGTACTCCTGTTTACCCACCAGAAAACCACCCTCTTCGAGCATGGCCAAGATCTTGTCCCGGCAGGCGAACCGGTCCAATCCGGCAAATCCAGCCCCCGCGTCCTCGGTCATCATCCCCTTGTCGTCGATGACCTGGATGGTCGGAAGGTCATGTTTCCTGCCCAGGGCAAAGTCGTTCATGTCATGGGCCGGGGTGACCTTGAGACAGGCCGTGCCGAATCCACGGTCCACATAGGGATCGGCGATGATGGGGATCTCGCGGTCCAAAATGGGCAGGATGAGCTTCTTGCCCACCAGATGGGTATACCGTTCGTCCTCGGGATGCACGGCAACCGCCGTATCCCCGGGGATGGTCTCGGGCCTCGTGGTGGCGATGACCACCCCGCCGGTCCCGTCGGCCAAGGGATAACGGACCTCATAAAGCCCGCCCGGGATCTCCTTGTGGTCCACCTCGATATCGGCCAGGGCGGTATGACAACGCGGGCACCAATTGATGATGTAGTTCCCCTTGTAGATGAGCCCCTCGTCATAGAGACGAACAAAAACTTCGCGCACGGCCCTTGAAAGCCCCTCGTCCATGGTGAACCGGGTTCTGGTCCAGTCGACCGAAGCCCCCATGCGCCGGATCTGGTTCAGGATGGCGTTGCCGTACTCCTCCTTCCACTCCCAGACCCGCTCGACGAATTGTTCCCGTCCCACGTCGTCCCGGGACTTGCCCTCTTGGGCCAGCGTCTTCTCGACCACGTTCTGGGTGGCAATACCGGCGTGGTCGGTCCCGGGCACCCAGAGCACATTTTTACCCTGCTGCCGGTAGAACCGGCAAAGAATATCCTGCAGGGTCAGATTCAGGGCGTGTCCCATGTGCAACTTGCCCGTGACGTTGGGCGGAGGGATGACAATACAGTAGGGGTCTTTCTCGGACTCGGGGTTGGGGGTAAAGGTCTTGTTCTCCTCCCAATACGCAAGCCATCGGTCCTCGACATCTGCGGGCTCATAGCCCTTGGGCAACGCATTTTCTGCCATGATCACTCCGTTATCAAAAAACAACGCAAAATTTGAATGATTGAGTATATATCTACGAAAAAAAACAACGAGCGCAGCCAAACGAGCAGGCACCGATCACATTGTCTGTGTGCATATCTCATGTATCGCTGCAGCCGTAGCAGCCGTAGTCCTGAAGGGCAGGTATGGAACCTGCCCCTACGTTCTCCCGTCTCCTGTCTCCCGATCTCCCTAACGGGCAGGCATGGAACCTGCCCCTACGCGATTGCAGCCCCCGGACCGGCTCCGGCGTGCATTCCTTTCCCGGTCTCCCTTTCTCCCGTCCGTCGCATCCCTTGCTCCCGGGGCAACCTCTTGGTAGCATCCGGTCCATGCATACAAACACAGGTCACATCTACATGCTCTGGGACGAATCCCATCTCTGGGGGCTATTGCTCAGACATACCCTACGTGCCTGGCAGTTGCCCCTTAGCATCATCCAGACATCCCAGATACGCGATGGTCTGCTTGAAAAACTCCCTCCGTCGGTGCTCATGGTCCCGGGCGGATGGGCCAGGCTCAAGTCAAAAAAACTCGGGCGGGCAGGCAGGCAGGCCATCCGTGGGTATGTGACTAACGGCGGCCATTATATCGGATTCTGCGGGGGGGCCGGGCTTGGTCTGCGCCACGACGGGGAACACAGAAATCTGGAGTTCTGTTCCTGGGGCAAAAAACCCTATAAGGAGCGCGTCCCCAATTTCAGCGGCCACCTTTATACCAGGGTCTTTGCGCCTGCAACCCCCGGTGAACGCAGGTTGAAACTCCCGGCCTGGTGGCCCGCCCAGCTCGACGGCCAGGAGAACGAAAGGGTCCGGGTCCTTGCCCGGTACGAACGGCCTGCCAGGGATTTCTGGGCCGCCGACCTGAACCTGGGCCAATGTCCTGCCTCGGACCTCGCTGCATGGGAATCCGTCTACGGTATCAAGCTCGACCCGGATCCCCTCAAGGGAGAACCGTGCCTCATCGGGGGCGATTACGGCAAGGGGTCCTTTGTCCTTGGCTATGTCCACCCCGAAACCCCGGATTCCCACCAGGCCAACCAGCTTCTGGCCGGCCTTCTTGAACAACGCACGCCCGGTCTCGTGATCCCGGAAAAAACATCACCCGTCTGGGACATTGCCCGGCGTGATGTCGAGTGGCCCAACCGGGAGCTTCAGGAGGTCCGGGAATGTCTTGAAGCCATCATCACCCTGGCCAGGGACAACTTCCTCATGTCCTGGCGGCTGCCGTGGCTTCTTGGCTGGCGGCGGGGCATTCCGGGTTCGCAGATAAATTTTCTCTATGCCATGGTCAGAGAGGCCCTGGCCTGCAGCCCGACCACACAGGCCCGGTCCTATTGGCACGATACAGGCCCTGGATGCGTGGCCCTGGCCTCACGGTTTGCCACCCAGGTATGCGCATATCTCATGCACGAGCGGCTCGTCCTGGCCACAGAGGGACAGTCCTCGCCCGCAACCAGCGGATGCCCGAGGCAGGAAACCGAACGCAGCAGACTGTTTGGCCGTTTTCCCGGATATGGGGGCATGTACGGGGATATCCTGACCACCCTTGACCGGTTACTCTGGCTCCTTGTCCGCGATCCCGCCCTTTAAATCCCTTATAAGCCCTTCACGTAGACGAACAAAGGGTGCATCGCCCGGCAGAAGCCCAAAAAGCCGGTCCAGATACCCCCGCTCAAGCACCTGCCCTCTGGTCCATGAAAAGCTCAAGGCATAGGACCAGGAAACGAGAAGCAGTTTGAAATCGTTTACAAATCGCATGGATGTGTATTCGACCATCTCCCTGGCCGCAACCTGATCAAAGACGGACGGGGTGAATCTCACAGGATCGGGATCGAGCCCCAGCCGGATGACCGGATTGTCCGGTGCCCCCGGGGCCAGCTTGGCCAGCACCACAGGCACGATATCGAGCTTGTCCGCATCCCTGACCGCACGGGTGATGCGTCCCAATGGCTCGCCCAGGTCATCGGGCAGCTCCTTCTTGTTATGCAGCCTGACCGCTTCAAGAATAATCGTCCGTACGCCCCCATCCAGCCCATCGAGAATATCTTCGGATTCCAACACCTCCCGCCCCAGATCGCCGTGGTCAACGGACAGGGGATCGCAATAGGTCTTGAACCGGTCGTACTGACTGAACCGCCCCACATCGTGGAGCAGGGCACACAGATGGACCAGTCTTGCGGCCTCGGGCCCGAACCCTCCATGCGCGGTTATCCCCCGGGCCTCGGCCAGCACCCGCAGGGAATGGTCCACCTTGAGATCGATATTCTCCTGGTCCTTGGGCTGTTTTTGCCCAAACCGTGCGGCATAGGCCAAAAACCAATCCTGGTAATCCTGTATATCCATCGTCCTTTTCTCTACGACATACCCCAATATGGGTGTTCTCAAATCCTGAAAAAAAACGTTGTCCCTTTACGAATGGAAAAGATGTTACCCGCCGGCATCTCCGGAGACAAGGCATCTCCCCTGTCTCCACAAAAAATCCGGACCCGGACTGCGGACATCGGATCGCTAGGGCTCAAGCCCCCCCGTCCTTGATTCTCCCGACTCCTGTCTTCTATCCTGCCCCCTCATGCCCCGAACCAAATCCTCAACACATACAACCAGCCCGACACGGTAACCAGAGAGGTCAGGGTAGACACAAAAATAGCCGATCCCGCCACCCGGGTGTCCCCACCGAGTTCACCGACCATGACATAGGAAATCATGGCCGTGGGCATGGCGGCAAGGAGCACACCCGCAGCAAGATCAACCCCGGTCACTCCCAGCCAGAGCAGGCAGACAAGGGCACCAAGGGGCATGAACACATTCTTGAACAGGGTGATCAGGATAACTTCCGGGGAAAACCGCACGGGCTGGGGGGCAAAACTGCCCCCGATGGCCACCAGGGCCAGGGGGAGAGTCATCTCGGCCACCAGACCAAGTCCCGTATCCAGGGCACCAGGCAGGTTCACTCCAAAAAGAACAACCACGCTTCCGGCGGCGGCCGACTGGATGAGCGGATTGAGTAAGAATTCCCTCACCCAGAAAGCTCTCCCCCGGCTGCCACAAGAGGTTCTGGCCGCAGAAAGAACCGCGATGGAAAGGATATTCACGGGTGCGACCAAGCAGGCCAGCAAAAGCCCGGCCCTTACCAGCCCCTGGTCACCGAGTCCGTAATAGATGACGGCAAGCCCCATGTAGGCCATGTTGCCCCTGGAACCGGCCTGGCTGAACACGCCGACCACCCCCTTGGAATATCCGGCCATCCTGGCAAATCCATAGCTCGCCCCAAAGGTGAGCACGAGCGCTCCGATGGACCCGACGATGAGCATGGGATTGAAGGCCATGTCCACGGGGACGGCGGCTATTTTCACAAAGAGCAGACAAGGAAGGCATACATAATACAAGAGGCGGTTGGCGTCAGCAAGAAAGGTATCGCCCACAAGCCCCTTACGCCGTATTGCGTACCCGAGCCCCATGACCAGAAAGACCGGAAGGATGGTGGTTACAATGGAGGGGAACACAGCGACCGGCTCAGGTAAAACTCTTGTAGAACACCTTGTGAACCAGGATGGCAAAGCCATTGTCGTCTTCAACGGCCTTGATCACAGCCCCGGGATTAAGGGCCTGATCCATGGCCAGCTCACCAAGTCGGTGCATCTCATCCTGGAGCTTGTCCTCCATGGCCTCGAACCGTTCCACCTCTATCCAATCTTCCATAACAGACCTCGTTGTCTTATTTTTTCCAGAATTCAGGCACAAAAAGCACAATGACCGTATACACTTCCAAACGCCCCAGGACCATGCAAAGGATCAGGACCCATTTGGCAAACACCGGAATATGGGCAAAATTGTCCGTGGGCCCGACACTGCCAAGCCCCGGACCGATATTGCCGATACACGCCAGAACCGCGCTCACCGAACTGAGCACATCCACCCCGGTCGCGGCCACCAAGAGTGTCGAAATAACCAGGAGCCCGAGAAAGAGGACAAAAAAGCCCCAGACACCGCTCAGGATCTCGGGCTTGACCAGCCGGTCCCCGATCTTGACGTTTCTCACCCCCCTTGGATGGATGAGTCTAAAAAGTTCCCTGTACCCCTGCTTGAAAAGGAGCATGATCCGCATGCACTTCATCCCCCCGCTCGTGGACCCGGCACACCCGCCGATGAACATGGAAAAAAGGAGCAGAAGCTGGGGCAGGGGGAGCCAGAGTTCATAATCTGACGTCCCGTAGCCGGTGGTCGTCAGGATAGAGATGACCTGGAACACGGAATAGCGGAATGATTCAGTCAGGGAAGGATAGAGCGAACCAAGGTTGACCAGGGTGCAGATGGCAACGATGAGGCCAGCGAGCAGGAGAAAAAACCTGAACTCGGGGTCTTTGAGCAAGAAGAGGGGCTTGCCGCGGAGCAGGTTGAAATGCAGAGCGAAATTGATCCCCGCCAGAAACATGAACAGGGTGATCACCCCGTCGATATATGCCGAATCATACCATCCTATGGACGTATTCTTGGTGGAGAACCCCCCCGTGGCCAGGGTCCCGAAAGAATGGCACAGCCCGTCGAAAAAATCCATCCCCCCGAACATGAGGAGCAATGTTTCCAACAGGGTGAAAAAGACATACACCTTCCACAGGGTGACAGCGGTGTCCTTGATCCGTGGCCGCAGTTTATCCGGCACGGGTCCCGGCACCTCGGCCTTGTACAGCTGCATCCCCCCGACACCGAGAAAGGGCAATATGGCCAGGGAGAGGACAATAATCCCCATCCCCCCGAGCCAGTGGGTCAGACTGCGCCACATGAGCAGTCCCTTGGGCACGGCCTCGATGTCCGTCAGGATGGAGGCCCCTGTTGTCGTGAACCCGGAAAAGGATTCAAAGACCGCGTCCGTGAAACAACCGATCCCGCCAAGGCAGAAAGGGATGGCCCCAAAAATCCCTGCAGCGGCCCAGCCAAGGGCGACCACGGCCATCCCCTCGCGGTGGTTGAGGGGTTTGGGGGTCGAGGGACGCAGTCCTACAATGAGGCCGGACCCTACGGCCAGGGTCAGAACAATCCCATAGACAAGGGGAAGGGTCCCGCCGTCCCGGTAATAGAGGGAAAAAACCAGGGGCACGGCCATGGACATGGCCACAAAGGCCAGGATGACACCGACGAGATAGAGGGTCTGGGCCCAACGCATCAGAGCTGCTCCAGGGTGACGGTGAGGGCCTTTTCCACCTTGGCGATGCTCTCACGCCGGGTGAGCAGTATGACCCGGTCCTGGGGCTTGATGATATCGTCTCCCGTGGGAATGATCACCGTGTCACCGCGCATGATGCACAGGACAATCGCCCCCCGGGGGAACGAGAGGTCCTTGATCGGCTTGCCGACCAGATCACACCGGTCCTGGGCGATGGCCTCCAGGGCCTCGGCCTCGTCCTTGATGGCCACAGAAGAGATGACGTTGCCCTTGCGCACGTGTTTGAGCAGACTGTTCACTGCAGAAAGCCTGGGACTGACGATATGTTCGATCCCTATGGCCCTGACCAGGGGAATATACTCGGACTTGTTGATCCGGGTGATACACTTGTCCACCCCCAAACTCTTGGCCAGCAGGGAGGCCAGGATATTGGTCTCTTCGCTCCCGGTCACCGTGATGACCGCATCCAGGCTGTTGACGTTCTCCTCTTCGAGTATCTCCTTGTCCGTGCCATCACCACAAAGAACGACCGTCTTGTCCAGATGTTCGGCCAAAAACTCGCAGCGGTCCCCATCCTGGTCGACCAGTTTGACATTCACGGACATCTTTTCCAGGGCGTGGGCCAGTTTGAACCCGATATTCCCCCCCCCGACGATGAGCACGTCGTGCCATCCGGCCCGGGCCGGGGAAAAATCCTTGAGCAGCGAACGGGCGTCCTTGTCCTCGCAGGCCAGATAGATGAGATCGCCTGAGCGGATATAGTCCATACCCGTGGGGATGATCAGGTCGTTGCCCCGAATGATGGCCGCAACAATAAACCGGACATCGCCGATCTTCTGACGGAGATCGATCAACCGGGTATCCGCCAGTTCGTTTTCCCCGCCGATCCAAAGACCGAGGAGCTTGATCCGTCCATCGGCGAATTCGTTCAGATCAGTGGCACCGGGGGTTCCGAGCAACCCGGAAATGGTCTTGACCACCTCCAGTTCGGGATTGATGATCGTTCCGAGATGGAGCTCTCGATTGAGGACATCCTGATAGCGCAAAACATCCTGGCTTCTGATCCGGGCCAGCTTGGTGATCCCCGGCGCGAGGAGATTGGCAAAGGTGCAGGCAGTGAGATTGGTCTCGTCGCTGTCGGTCACGGCCAGAAAGATCTCCGCCTCCATGATCCCGGCATGCTTGAGTACCTCCGGACTGCTCCCGGATCCCTCCAGGATCTGGACGTCCACAGCGTCCTGCAACCGGCCCAGTACTTTGGGATTCCGGTCGATGACCACGACTTCCTTGTTTTCCGATGCAAGACGCCTGGCGCAATGGAACCCCACTTCACCGGCCCCGACAATGATAATCTTCAAAACCATACCTCTGTGAGAAAGAAACGCTTGAAGGTCCCGGCCTCCAGATAGGAAGTCGGGGAACAAGGCCACCGGACACCCGTCAGTCCGGACTTGATCCGGGGTCTCCCTACGGCTGGGCACTTTTTTGGGAGCCGAAAGAACTGGACGGCGGCCAAGACACCGGCCTTTGCCGGGATGCCGACAATAAAATGACGGCAATCGCCGCACATGCACCCCGACAAACGGTAACCTTTTTTAGAACCCGAAACCACCGACTATCGTGCCGCCGGCCACGGCGTGCAGGATCTGCAGGGGGCAAATCCCGCATAAAATGCCTGCCGCAGGCCTGAAAAATAGACCGTGTTCCTGCGGCCGATCTGCTTACCGTACTTACAGTCCCGGGTATGGAACCGGTGGGAATTCTTGTTGCCCACATAACCGACGCCCGCAGCCGGGATGCGCAGAATCCGTGCCCACATGCCACGCAGTCCGTTCATGGCCCGCCGCTGGGCCGCCAGCAAGTCCCGGTGCTGCCTGCCCGGACGCCTACCATGGGGATAACAAAAGGCATAACCGTTTTCGACCAAGACCCGGCCGACAGATCTGCCATCGGGCAAGAGGACAGGGGTGACAATGCGGCCAAACCGGTCTGTCCGCAGGCTGCGGGTATCCACATAAAGATCCCGTCCCTTGACGAGCCGCCACAGATAATTCCGCGCCTCCCCGGCATAGTACTGGGCGGGGTGGTCGTCGTGGCCCGTTTCCGGGCAATCGATCCCCTTGATCCGCAGTCTTTCCCCTGTGGCCAAAAACAGGGTGTCCCCGTCGGGAACATAGCGGACACGGACCGTCCAGTCCGCCGCATCTACCGAAGACACCCAAAAAATGGCGATCAGGCCCACCAGGACGATGGTGTGAACTAGACGTCTTTTTTTGCGATACCCATTGGGTGAACAAAGCATAGGCAAGCCCGCGGGCTAAAATGGTATCTGTGGTCGGAGCGGTGTTCAGCCAGCCGGATCAGCCCCGGGATGGTATCTTTGGACACACCCCAACCCCGGAAGGCTGGGTGTCACAGAAAAGGTGCATGCCTCATGATATCCCGCTTGGCAACCGCGAAAACCAGGCTCCGTCCGGACCACGAAAAAAAGGCAGCTTTTGGCTGCCTTTTTTTCATGGTCGGATCATGGATGGGCCGGTCAGGATTCGTAATACGACCTCAGTCCTTGGCTGCGTACCGGATGGCGGAGTTTACGCAATGCCTTGGCCTCGATCTGACGGATACGTTCACGGGTAACATTGAACAGTTTGCCGACCTCCTCCAGGGTGTGGTCGGATTTCTCTCCAATACCGAACCGTTTGCGCAGCACCTGTTCCTCGCGCGGGGTCAGGTCCGAAAGGACCGAGGCGATCTGTTCCGAAAGCTTTGTAGAAACCACTTCCTCGGCCGGTGCCACGGCCTTCTTGTCCTCGATGAAATCCCCCAGACTGCTGTCCTCCTCGTCCCCAATGGGTGTCTCCAGGGAGATGGGTTCCTTGGCGATCTTGAGAACCTTCTTCACCTTGTCGATGGGATAGTCCATACGCTCGGCAATCTCCTCGGGCGAGGGGTCGCGACCGAGTTCCTGGACCAGGTAGCGCGAGGTCCGAACAAGCTTGTTGATCGTCTCGATCATGTGCACCGGAATACGGATGGTCCTTGCCTGGTCGGCGATGGCCCGGGTGATGGCCTGCCTGATCCACCAGGTTGCGTAGGTGGAAAACTTGTACCCGCGCTGGTATTCGAATTTATCCACGGCCTTCATCAACCCGATATTGCCTTCCTGGATAAGATCGAGGAACTGCAACCCCCTGTTGGTGTACTTCTTGGCAATACTCACAACCAGACGCAGGTTGGCCCGAATAAGTTCCTGCTTGGCATTGAGGGCATCCCGGTTGCCCTTTCTGACACGCCACAGGATCTCTTCGAGATCCCTGACGTCGTGCATGCAGTTCTCCTGGAGCCTCTGGAGGATCTCTATCTTCCCGTGGACCATCTCCTTGAATGAAAAAAGCTCTTCAACGGTCATATTCATGGAGTCGGCAGCGGCCACCGGATTGATCTGCCGCTTTTCCATCTTGTCAAACAGGTCAAAAATCTCTTCTTTGGACCGGCCGATGGACAGGATATACGCGGACAGGTCCCGCCGGCAATTGTGCATCTGTCGGACATAGTCCCCAACGGTCTCGATGATCCGGTCTAAAAGATTCTTGTCCAGCTTGATATCGCGCAAACACTGGACCACCAGGTTCTTGTAATCCACGATCTTGGTCTGCAGACCATAGACGCGCCGGTCCAAGCGGGCACATTCATCGAGCTTTTCATAGACAGACCGTTTCTTCCGGTAGATAACCTTGACATCGTCAAGAAGGCGGATAACCCGCTCACGCTGGTTCATTTCCTCCTCGGAGGGGTCATCCTCCTCGATGGTCTTGACCACGTCCTTGAGCTTGATCCGGCCGTTACGCAGGTCCTCGCCGACCTGGATGAGTTCCTCCACGGCAACGGGAACCTCGACAAGGGAATACATGACCTCGAATTCACCCGCCTCGATCTTGCGGGCGATGTACACTTCTCCTTCCCTGTCCAATAGCCCCACAGACCCCATTTCGCGGAGATACATGCGCACAGGATCGTTGCTCCGGGTCGGATAATCCGTGGCTTCCTCGGAGTCGGCAAGCTCGATCTCACCATCACCGTCTTCTCCCCCGGCCACCTTGGCCTGGATGGCCTTGCCCATCTTCTCGTCGACAATGGCGATATTCAGGGAATCAAAAATGGTGATGACTTCTTCGATCTGCTCACTGTTGGTGATCTCCGAAGGCAAGGCCTTGTTCAATTCCCCAAAGGTAAGAAACCCCTTTTTCTTACCAATGGCTATGAGTGCCTTGATCTGTTGTACGTCTTTGATGTTGCTCATCCTACCCCCTTTCGGAACGATCCGTATGTATACGGCCGCATTTCCACGCCTCCGCCCCCCGCCTGCGGTGCGCCGTTGGTGTGGTTGCCGGCCGGTTCATTCTGGTTGCTTTTTTGTTCAGTGAACGATGATGTCCTGGAACTGTGCAAGAATCCGTTTGACCTCTTCGAGATCCCCTTCTTGCTGGGCCCTTGCCAACGCCATTTTCAGGTGTTTTTGTCTCTTTTTGGAATTATTTTGGGCCATGAATTCCTGGATGCCCTCCCATTGAGCGGCCTCTCCGTCCTCGGCCCCCCGCTCTTGCATCGTGCACCGGACAAAAAAGGTCCGCTCCCCCTCGTCGAGATGGGAGAGCAGATAGTCGTGCCCGTGTTGGATGAGCTTGCGCCAGAAGTCCTTTCCCCGCTGGGTGCAAAGGCTGGATGCAAAATGGGATTCCTTGAGCCGACCGAGGTACGATGGGAACCGGATGGCAAAAGACAACAATTCACGGTCACGTTGCGCCGGTCCGCACAGATGGAGTCGGGTCTGCGTCCGGGGAGCATCCGGTCCCTTCCGGCCGATGGCCTCTCTGAGTTCCTTTTCCGAGACCCCCAACCCCTCGGCGAGTCTGGGAATGTAATAGGCCTGCCAGCCGACCTCCTTGAGCCCCTGGATAAAGGAAACGGCCCATCCCATGATTTCCTTGGGCGTTGCATTTCCTTTAACCACGTCAAGGCAGAAGGCAAGACCAGCCTGGGCGTTTGCCAGCATCCCCTTGAAAACATCCGCCCCCTGATCCCTGAGAATAGAATCGGCGTCCTCGCCCTCGGGGAGAAGGACGACTCGGCAGCCAACCCCTTCGGCCAGGACCATCTGGGCACTGCGCAATGCGGCCTTGCGACCGGGCCCGTCCCCATCGAACAAGAGATCCACGCGTTTGGCCAGGCCGGCCAAACGGTGGACCTGCCGCGGGGTCAATGCGGTCCCGAGTACCCCGCAGGCGTTGGAAAATCCGTGTTGGTGCAGAGTGAGTACATCCACATATCCTTCCGTGAGCAGGACGACCTTTTCACTGGAAATGGACCGCCTGGCCTGGAACAACCCGTAAAGATGATCCCCTTTGGTATAGATGGGGGTCTCGCTGGAATTGAGATATTTGGGTTCCTGGTCGGGAGCGATCCCCCTGCCCCCAAAGGCGATGACCTGGCCGGCGAGATTATGGATGGGAAAAATGACCCGTCCCCTGAACCGGTCGTAGACCCGGCCGGACCGGTTTTGGGAGAGAACCCCGGCGGTGACCCCGGCCTGTTCACCATACCCCACCTTGCGGAGATGATCCTTGAGCGCGCTCCAGGAATCAGGCCCCCATCCCAGGCCAAAGCGGTCACGCACAGGCAGAGCGATGGACCGTTTGTCCAGATAACCACGAGCACCCTTTGCTGCGGGTCCTGAAAGCTGGTTACGGAAAAACATCTGGGCCTGGGCGTGCAGATCCAGACATTCCGCCTTGACCTCGCGGTGCTTGTGTTCCCCGGGAGTCTGGGCCCGGAGCTCGATCCCGGCCTCCCGAGCGAGTTGTTCGACGGCCTCGGGAAAATTGAGACCATTGATCGCCCGATAGAATTCGATGACGTCGCCGGCGGCCTGGCATCCGAAGCAATAATAGAATCCCCTTGAGGGATTCACCGAAAAAGAGGGTTTGGTCTCCTGGTGGAAGGGACATGGAGCGACCCAGTTCTCCCCGACCGGCTTGAGTTCCACGTAGCGACCGATCAGGTCGAGGATATCCACCTTGGCCTTGATGGCATCCAGGGTTCTGGTATCAAATCTGGCCATGGGAACCTTCGCAAGGGATACGGGGTAAAAGTTGCAACTGCCGGGAAAGCAAAAAAAACGGATGCCGAGGATCCATGGAGCATTCAGCCGCAGTGCCGGTATCCCCCAACGGATCTGCCCTGCTCGGCTCCCAAAAAAACAAAAAAACCATCACCCGACCGGCCGGCATACCGGTCGATCCCGGCGTCCATGTACTATGGCAGCCCCTATACGCCGTACTCCCAGGGCACCCCCATTTGCGTCATTGTAAAACGACCTTGGTCATTCCCCCGCCGCCCTCGTCGGCATTGGCCATGGCAAAGGATTCCACCCCCGGGAATCCCTCGAGGACCTCGTGGGCCACGTTTCTGAGCACACCGGTACCCTTGCCGTGGACGATCTCGAGTTCACCGCCCCCCTTGAGAATAGCACTATCCAAAAAAGACTCCAGCCTGGAACGGGCCTCGTCCGCACGCATCCCCCGAAGATCGAGGCGCATCATCGAGCCGGTAACGGGTTCGGTCCTGACCGTCACTCCAGGAGTCTTTTCCCGTTGCTGTCTGTCTACGGCCAGATCTTCGGGCCCAACCCATACACAGAGACCCGCAGCATTGATCTTGACCCGGTGCTTGCGTTCGTCCAGGGCCTCGATGACCGCGGGCTTGCCCCATGGGGTATAAAAAACCCGGCGGCCCAGAGAAAGATCATTCCACGCAATCCGTCCGCCGTCATCTTTGGGCTCTGGAGCGGGTGCCAGCCGTTTCCTGGCATCGGCCAATTCTTTGAGGGCCTGCTTACGCCCCACACGCCCCTCGCGCCAAGTACGAACAATCTCCTGGGAATGGGCCTTGAGTCCCTCCAAGAGCTCTGCGCGCTCACGTTCGAAACGTTCTTTTTTCCGCTGCCATTTCTCTTCCAGAAGGGACCCGCGCCGTTCCAATCGCTCGAGCTCCCTTTCCTTACTATCGGCCAGCTGGTTGAGTCTGTTAAATATGTCTTTGGTATCCCCGCCCTCGAGCAGCAGATACTCCTCGGCCCGGGACAAAATGGACGCATCCAGCCCCTGCTCTCTAGCCACATCCAGGGCCTGACTCGCGCCTACCTGGTCGTAGACGAGCTTGTACAACGGTTTCTTGGTCCTGGGATCAAAAAGGACCGATGCCGCCCGAACCCTTTCCTTGGTCAACCCATAGACCTTGAGGGCCGGAAAGTGGGTGGCAACCGCCACAAAGCTGTCCCTCTCCAACAATCCATCGACGACCGCCTGGGCCAGGGCCGCCCCCTGGCTGGGATCCGTGCCCATGCCGAATTCATCCAGAATGACGAGGGTTTCGGCACCTATGTGGGGCCACAAGCGGACAAAATGGCTGATCTGGGCCGTAAAGGTACTCAGACTGTCTTCCAGGCTCTGCTCATCTCCCATGGACACGATAACCTGGGCGATATAGGGCATCGCGCTGCCCTCACCGACCGGAACAGGCAACACGGACCGGACCATCAGCGCTATGAGCCCCAATGTCTTCAAGCTGACCGTCTTGCCCCCGGCATTGCCCCCACTGATAATGAGCCCCTTTTGTCCGGGCTCGAGGAGTATATCCACGGGGACGGTTTTTGCGCCCTGCAGAGCGAGGAGCGGATGCCGGGCCTGGCGGAGTTCCAAGGGGACGTTCCTGTCCATCCCAAGGACAATCCCATCCATGGCCCGGGCAAATCTGACCTTGGCCTGGAGCAGATCCATTGACACGAGCCAGCCGTAGACCATGTGGAGTGCCCGCTCCTCCTGACGGACGAGATCCGTGAGCAGGGCGAGAACCTTTTGCTCTTCCCGGCGTTCCTCCTGCTTGAGGTCACGGACCTGGTTGTTCAATCCGACCAGGAACATGGGCTCGATATAACAGGTCTCTCCGGTCTGGGAAAAATCGTGGACAATCCCCTTGATCTTGCCCTTGAAGTTGGCCTTGACCGCGAGGACGTAACGGTCCGAAGCAATAGTCAAGAATTCATCCTGCAAAAAATGCAGGACATCCTTGTCACCAAAAAAATCATTCACCTTCCGGGTACACCGGGCAAGGATGGTCCGCATCTCCTGGCGGACGGAAAAAAGGCCGGGGGAGCTTTCGTCCTTGAGTTCCCCCTCACTGGAGATACACCGTTTGACACCGGACCAGGTCCTTGCCGGCCATTCCACTCCACGGACCCGTGCCACCATGAGCGGGAACCGTTCGTCCGGTGCGGAGAGGATCGCCTCCCTTCCGGCCTTGGCCGCTTCGAGCATCCTGGCCGTGGCCCAGAGATCATCTTTGTCCAGAACCGATGAGGGCCGCCCCAAAAAGGAAAACATCCCGTCGAGTTCGGGAAATTCGGGGAATGCGTACGCTGTCTCCGTAAACCATACCGCCCCCTCTCTGAGAAAATCCACCCCACGGGCCATCGTCTCCCCGTCCCTGCAGGGCACGATCTCTCTACAGGCACGTTTCCCGGCCGGAGAAAGGGCATGTCGGGCTAACTGCTCAAGAACTTTGTGATAATCCAATAGACTACGGGTTCTAGATTCCATGCGGTAGGGTGGGTATGGTTATGGTCCTTCTAGTAGACCGGTGGTTATGGAGAGAATACCCTCCGGCAGAAGAGCCGAAGGACATGCACGTACAAGAAATCCGCCTATACGACCTTGGCCCCCAGCCCATAGCGGACAAGGGCAGCAGTGACGGACAGGGAGAGACAATAGTCGATCGAGAATACATCCGGCACGGTCGGCAGAGACTCCGGAAACCTCATCCCACCGGTCCGATCCCTGGACGCCCATACCCGGATGCGGACGCATCCCCTGGAATAAGGGTGGCGTGGCGCGGCCTGCCACACCACGAAGTACACCCGCCCCGGACATGCCGGAGCGGGTGCGGGTCAGATATAGAAAACAAAGCACACGCCACGTTTATCCTACATCATCTGGATCTTTCGCATTTTCTTCATCAAACGCTTACGGGCAGCGGCTTCCTTTTTCTTCTTCTGGATGCTGGGCTTTTCGTAATGCTGCCGCTTCTTGAGCTCAGAAAGAATCCCGGCCTTCTCGACCTGTTTCTTGAACTTACGCAGCGAATAATCAAAGGTATCGTTGTCGCCTAATACAACTCCTGGCAATGAAATCACCTCCCCTCATGCAAATTTTAATTTATAAAAATATCTCTTTTCTTTTTGTTTTGCAAGAGAAAAAAGAGGAAACCCCAAGAAAGGTTTCCTCTTGATACTCAAAAAAA
The DNA here is from genome assembly GCF_054921335.1 of Desulfoplanes sp. Classification (NCBI taxonomy): domain Bacteria; kingdom Pseudomonadati; phylum Thermodesulfobacteriota; class Desulfovibrionia; order Desulfovibrionales; family Desulfoplanaceae; genus Desulfoplanes; species Desulfoplanes sp. The sequence continues at coordinate 103,760 of NZ_JBUDSQ010000002.1, forward strand.
ATTCCGGGATGCGCTCGGGCCCCGATGCGACCAAACATCGCTACGGGGGTGGGGGGAAGCGGGCTTACTTGGCCCCGGCCTCCTCCTTTCGAGCATCCTTCAAGGTCTCCAGAAAAGATTGCAAAAAAACAATGCCGAGTCCCGAGCCGATGACGAAAAGAACAGTGTACAGAACCCCAAAAAATACTGCATGATCGGGAGCCCACAAGGGCAGATCCTGGGGCAGCATACTGTGAACGGTTTCACCAGGAATCATGATACCTCCAACGGCTTTACTTGACGGCTTCTTTCAGGATTTTACCAGGCTTAAAACGGACAACCTTGCTCGCGGGAATATCGATCTCCTCGCCGGTACGGGGATTGCGGCCCTTACGGCCCTTGCGTTCTTCGACGACAAAGGTACCGAAACCGGTCAGAGTCAATTTGCCTTCGGAAACAAGGGTCTCCTGAACGGATTCAAGAAAAGCATTCAGCCCTTTTTCTGCCTGGGCCTTGGTCAATTCGGCCTTTTCAGCCATCTTGGCTACCAACTCAGCTTTTGTCATCAGTCTCTTCCTCCTTATGGAAAGTGATCGATTTCATGAATCTAGTATTCATGATCAAAAAAAATATCTCGACATCGTTAAAACGGTAGAGCCTTACATGGCACCGTTCTTTGGACGTACTCCACTCCAGTCTGTTCAAACAGTAGGCTAGTAGATGAAAGTTTACCTTCTGTCTACAACCAATCGTTTTTTGTGCCAAAAGCTTTAACCGCACACATCGGTGGTCTTACGGCGTGTTTTTTCGCCAAGAACAAAATTTCGGTCCTTAAGTCAAGGAGAATTTTGGTATGACAAGGCTTCCTGACTTTTTTCGAGCAACGCGGCCAGGGCTGCAAACTGCTCCGGCGCAAGCATTTCCGGCCGGACCCGGCGATCGAACCCCTGTGTGGCCAGCCAGGATCCCAACGCATCCGACCAGAAGGGCTTCAGAATGGTTCCCAACTGCTTACGACGCTTTTGGAAAAGGAGATGGACAGTCCGCGCCAACGCCGTGGTATCCCCCTCTATCCGCCGCTTGGGCACAAAACCAACCACGGAAGAATCAACCCGGGGACGTGGACGGAAGGAGTTCGGTGAAACATGGAAAAGTATCTTGGGACGAACAAATGTCTGGACCCATACCGAGAGCCCCCCATACGCCTTGGTACCGGGGGGAGCTACCAACCGTTGGGCCACTTCCTTCTGGACCATGAAGCAGGCGGTTTCAAAGGTGGCCACCCGACTAAAAATCTCCCACATGAGCGGGGACGCGACATTATATGGGAGATTACCCACAAGCTTGAGGCCGGGCACACGCCCGAGCCGTTCCCAGACAAAATCCAGCCCATCCCCGAGGACGGCCCGTAATTGGGGGATTCTGGATTTGAGGACATAAATGATCTCACGGTCCTTTTCAAGGACAAAGAGCCGCTCCGTGCTCCGGGACAGACGTTTTGTGAGCGCCCCACGCCCGGGGCCGATCTCGAAGACCGGATCACCGGGGGAGATGTCGAGATGGTTGACGATAGCATCGATGATATTTCCATCGATCAAAAAATTCTGGCCCAGACTCTTCTTGGGCCGGGTATAGCCGCCGGAACGGCGCGGATCTTTCATGTATATTCCATGCGTTGGATCATTACCCTAAAGACATGGGCGCGCTGTTGCTCGGGATGCCCATGGGCCAAAAAAATTTTCAGGCGGGCCGCACGATCACCGTCTACGTGCGGCCCGCCTGATCCGTCGGGCCGCACGTTTTTTGTGATACAAGAGCACCAGCCGTATGGTCACGAAATAGGTGACCACGGCGGCGGGGAGCCCAACAATAAGCCCCCCCACGCTCATGACCATGACCAAATGCCAGCCCGAGGCGAGCATGTCCGAGAGGGCCAAATGTTTCGGATCGAGCCCCTGGGCGCTCCCGGGGACAAAGAACCGACCGATCTTGTACAGAAAAAAGTACATGAAAACCACATTGGCAGGATTGGAAACCCAGGTTCCAATAGCTGCGGCAATCTTGCTGCACCGGAGACCAAAGGCCAAGGCAAGAGCAATGACCGTCTGGAATGGGATGAGCGGCAGACAGCCCACAAAGACCCCGATAGCCATGCCAAGGCCTATGGAATGGGGGGGGGCCTTGATACGCAGGATCTTGAGGTACCCAAAGCGGATGGCGCGGCCCAGCCGGACCCAGAGGCTCCGCATCAGCGCACCACCCCCAGGCTGCCCCTGGCATCCATGGGCAAAAAAGAAAAACAATGGCGCATCACGACAACCATGTACCGTTCCTCATGCATACCAACCATCTCCTAACATCGACCAAAAACACGTCAGTTCTATCGCCCCCCCCGGCTGGGTCAAGTCTTGATTTCGCATACCCGCCCGGATCAGGACAGAATCTTTTGTCCTTCATTGACCGGTACATGGTTTATAGTTACGTCAAGCACGCACTATCGATGCATGCTATTCCAATGACTTCCACGCCCTCACCAGCCTCCAGGAGGATGCCCACCATGATCACGACCACCCTTAGAACCCACCTCTGGTTCGAGACCCCAAAAGGCATGTTTTTTGGCATGGGCCGCGTGCTTCTTTTACAAAAAGTCAAGGAACTCGGATCGTTAAACAAAGCGGCCAAGGAGCTTGGCATGTCTTACAGGGCGGCTTGGGGCAAGATAAAGGCCTCCGAGGAAGTCCTGGGAAAGCCTCTGCTGGTCAAGGTTGCCGGGCGCAAGGGGTTTGTTTTGTCAGACATGGCAGACACTTTGGTCAAAAATTTCTGCATCTGGCAGGATGAGGTTGAAACCTATGCCCTGCAAAAGGCCCAGGAAAAATTTTCCTGGAAAATACACCATTTTTCCAATGCCAAGGACTGACCATCCCGGTCCTTGGTCCAACCCTATGACCCCCCCCCCACAATGAACCACTATAAAAAAACCAGTGCCCAACTCTCCCAGGATCCCCAAACATGGGTCGTCACCGGCGTTGCCGGGTTTATCGGCTCCAATCTCCTCGAAACCCTGCTCAAGCTTGATCAACGAGTGATCGGACTGGACAATTTTTCCACCGGTCACAAGCATAATCTCGAAGACGTCCACAATCTGGTTTCCCCGGAACAATGGGCCGGATTTTCCTTTATACAGGGGGACATACGGGATCTGTCCACCTGCAGCCAAATCTGCAAGGATGCCGACTACGTCCTCCATCAGGCCGCTCTGGGGTCGGTGCCCCGGTCCATCGAGGACCCGATCACCACCAACGCGAACAACATTTCGGGATTTTTGAACATGCTCGTGGCCGCGCGTGACGCCGGGGTCAAACAGTTCGTCTATGCTGCCTCGAGTTCCACCTATGGGGACCATCCCGGCCTCCCCAAGGTCGAAGATGCCATCGGCCGCCCGTTGTCCCCCTATGCAGTAACCAAATACGTCAACGAGCTCTACGCCGATGTCTTTGCCAGAACCTACGGATTCAAACCCATCGGGCTGCGCTATTTCAACATATTCGGCCGCCGCCAGGACCCCAACGGGGCCTATGCCGCGGTCATGCCCAAATGGTTTGCCGGCATGCTCGCCAAGGAACCCGTGTACATCAACGGTGACGGCGAGACCTCCCGGGACTTCTGCTATATCGATAACTGCGTCCAGGCGAACATTCTTGCGGCCACGGCTGACCACCCCGATGCGGCGGGCCAGGTCTACAACGTGGCATTTGGGGAACGCACGACCCTGAACGAGCTGTTCGCGCTCATCAGAGAAAGGGTTGCCGACCAAAGGCCCGACCTGACCATCCCCGAACCGGTGTACCGGGACTTCAGACCCGGCGATGTCCGGCACTCCCTGGCCGACATCTCCAAGGCCAAGACACTGCTTGGCTACGGGCCGAGCCACAGCGTACGCCAAGGACTCGATGAAACAGCTGCCTGGTATGTTGCGTCGTTGGGATAAAAATAGAGGATAAACGATATACGACAAGGAAGACAGGAGGCGGGGAACGGGAAACGGGGCCCGGACCCCGCACATCCCCTATCCTTATATTATATGTAACTATCCAGGTGCATTTCCCCGGAATCAGGATCACAAATGTAAGAGATTTACGAAATTACAGGCGGTTAGCATGCAGGCCCCGCATTTCTCAGATTTCTGCACTCCCAAATTTCTGAAATGTATGGGCCGGTGATCGAGTTTACCACTACATTCCAGCTAGTTGATCCCGCCCAATTTTGACCTGAATAGTTGCTACCATATATCCTTCATCCTCCACCCCCTCCATCAACCTTTTCCCCTGACTGCCATGCGAAACTATCTCATCCCTATCCTTCTGACAGTTATCCTGTGGCTGTGTCCCGCACATGCCGAACAAGCGCTCCAACCGATTCTCGAGAAACCCGATCTCGAAACAATGATCGGCCAGATGCTCATGGTCGGCTTCAGGGGGTTGAGCGTGGACGAGAGTTCTCCCATTGTCCAAGATATTCGGGACCGCCATCTCGGTTCGGTCATCCTGTTCGATTATGACGTCAGCCTGCAGAAGCCTAAACGGAACGTATCCTCGCCCAAGCAGGTCAAAAAACTTGTGGCCCGCCTCAAAAAACATGCGGACACGCCCCTGCTTGTAGCTGTTGACCAGGAGGGAGGCCGCGTGGCCAGACTCAAGCCGAAATACGGCTTCCCCGCCCTGCCCAGCGCCCAGGAACTCGGGGATGCCCGTGATTACGAACATACCGAAAAAATGGGTGAGCTCGCGGGAAAAACCCTTGCGGACGCCGGGATCAACTGGGATCTGGCGCCGGTCGTGGACCTGAACGTCAACCCCCTGTCTCCGGCCATCGGCAAGATCGGCCGGAGCTTCTCGAAAGATCCGAACCAGGTCGTCATCAACGGCGGATCGTTCATTATCGGTCTGCACGAACAGGGGATCCTCTCGTGTCTGAAACACTTTCCCGGCCACGGGAGCGCCAAAACCGACTCCCACAAAGGGGTGACCGACGTTTCCTCCACCTGGTCCCCGGAAGAGCTCCAGCCCTACCGCCGTTTCATCCGTGAAGGCACATGCGACGCCGTCATGACCGCGCACATCTTCAACAGTCAACTGGACGACACATATCCGGCCACCCTGTCCCGCAAAACCATAACCGGCCTGTTGCGCCGGACGCTCGGCTTCAGCGGCGTCGTCCTGACCGACGACCTGCAGATGGGGGCCATTAAAAACGAATACGGCCTCGAGCAGACCATCACCCTGGCCATCAAGGCCGGAGCCGACATCCTCGTCTTTGGAAACAACCTGGAATACGATCCCGACATCACGGCCAAAGCTATCAAGATCATTAACAATCTGGTTACATCCGGTAAAATCTCACAGGCCCGGATCGCTCAATCCTACGTCAGAATCCAGGATCTGAAAGAAAAATGGCAGTATTTGCAAAAACTATTTGACAACCCAAGGTCATCTCCCTAGAAGGACTCTCGTTGTCGGGATGTAGCGCAGTTTGGGAGCGCACTTGAATGGGGTTCAAGGGGTCGGAGGTTCAAATCCTCTCATCCCGACCAACAAAAGCTTTATACCCCAAGGCGTTATCAAAAAGCCACTTTCTTACGAAAGTGGCTTTTTTTGCGTCCATGTACCAATTATGTACCAAACTTGAATTTCCCCCCTCGAGTTTCATGGGGAGGCATCCATCCACCATAATGGCC
>NZ_JBUDSQ010000003.1:0-94902 GCF_054921335.1 Desulfoplanes sp.
GTAAGGATCCCACCAATCGGGATCATGTTGCCGCTGTTTACTGGGGGGATCTTGATGACGTTACGTTTAACGGGAATTCCAATGGAAGAAACTGGGGCAATGTTTCGGTACGTAGCAATACCTATGACGATATACGTAGCAATACCTATGACGATAACAGGCATGGCGAAGGGAGCGGATTGGATGAGCCTGAAAATCCTGACAACTTAAATCAAGGGGTTTATTATCCCAGTTCTGGAACTAACGCATGGCTCAAGGATGGGAGTGTCTGGCATGTTCGTATCGAAATGCAGCGAGAGACTGTTCCTCGATATAATCCAAGTACCAGCGGTTTTTCCTATCGCTATGTAACAAAAACATGGTTGCAAGATAGCGAAGTGAGTCAAGAATTCCAGAATTTATCCAAGGATTATAAAGAGCGAGATCCTGAACTTTCAAATGCGATTGATCTTCATTTTCGTTATCATGATGTGCTGGATTATGTGATAGCCGGATTTACTGAAGCAACTGGCGCGGCCACCCAATTGGCTACACTCTCCAAATTCAAGATGCGTTTTCAAAGTGATCGAGCCTGGGAAACCGGCAGATGGTCAAAACGAAAAAAAATCTCATTCAATCCTGGGACACCTTTGGATAATTATCAATTATATATTCACCACATACCTTACGATTCAGACATGAAGCCTGATTTCTCTGATCTACGATTTACGGATCAGTCAGGAACAAAATTACGTTATTGGATTGAAAGAATTGAACCAGAACAGTGGGCCAACGTCTGGGTGAAGGTTGCATCTTCAGGCACTAAGGATATCATGATGTATTATGCCAATGAGAACGCTCAGACAACATCGAATGGAAAAGAAACTTTCGAGTTTTTCGCGGACATGAGTGCAGGTACCGCTTGGAGACAGTATGGTAATGGACAGGTTGAGATTGATGAGAATACTTTCGAGTGGTCTGTAGCTAAAAAAACTGGTCGGTTACTTTTTAGTAATGATCCGAATGGTGGATATCTGGAACTCGGTACAGAAATTTCCGACTATCGATTACTTGTAAGAGATCGACGGATTGATTTTGGGGGCGGAAACTGGAATCAATATGGCTTAGAAGATACACAATTTGACGGGTATTCATTGAAAAAAAATGTCAATTCAAATGGAAACAATTTTGGATTCGAGAGACGTGACAATGGGGATCCAAAAAATGATTGGGTAGATAGTGTTAGTTTGGAAAATTATGATTGGTATATTAACGAACTACGCAAATCGGGAAAAAAATTTGAAGCGATTTTATACGATGATCAACATGACAATGAATTGATGCAAGTTACTGAGAATAACGAAAAGACACACCCGGGTCCTTCCAGTCGTTTTGTTGTGCATGGAGGATTGCAATACGTGATTGACTGGGTTGCCATTGCAAAGAATAGTAATAAGCCGTTTGCAAACAATATTACTTTTGGAAATGAAGAAAACATAGAATAAATATATATGGTGGATGTATGAAAAAAATTTTTTATTTTTTTTTAATGATTGTTTTACTATGTTGTATGGGATTCAAGAAGGCTGAACCCGGGGAAGGAGCTTTTGAAAAAGTTTATGCAGCATCCCATCCTTCCGTAGTGACCATCCTGACCTATACGCAGGGTGCATCCTCCCCGAAAGGCATCGGCTCCGGTTTTTATGTGTCTCCTGATACAGTAATCACCAACGCCCATGTTGTTGATGAATCCGCCTATGTGGAAGTGAAGAAAAACCTTCGAGACGAGCCCATCAAGGTGCTCGATGTTCTTCTTGTTGATCGGAAAACGGATGTGGCTCTTTTGCGTACTTCGGAAGCAGGGCAGCCCCTGCTGTTGGATCCTGATATCCCTGAGACCGGCGAACCGGTTATTGTTATTTCCTCCCCGCTTGGGCTCGAGAAAACCGTTTCCCAAGGGATTGTCAGCGGTTTTCGGGAATACAAGGAAAAACGGTATCTGCAAATCACAGCGTCCATCTCCCCCGGCAGCAGCGGGGGGCCTATTCTGGATAGACGTGGTCGTGTTCTTGGCATGACCGCGTTCATGCTCGATGATACCCATGCCCAGAATCTCAATTTTGGCATACCCTCTTCGGTCATCAAGCAATTTCTCAGCTCCGGCTCTTTGTCAGGGAATAAGAAACTGCGGGTGGAGAGTTCCGGTGGGGGGATTGTGATTACGGATTAGGCGGCTAGCCGTGATAGTCAGTCATAATAAGGCCCATTCGGCTTCAGGGTACCTTTTTTCGGCGATCTAACCCTGGGCGTTGCCTTGGGCTGGTATGTATAGCCCTTTCAGGGCATTTTGAGCAACAGCTGAAGGGTCGTATGTTCGTTCGGCATCATCTGTCCACATATCTCCCGGTCAGTAAACGCAGTGCCGAGCAGACGCTCGGCGTTCCCAGGAGGGAAAAAACAATGCCGGAGCACCAGCTTATCGATATTGTCCATGTGAAAAGCCCTTGCAGTGTACCTGTAAGGGCTTTTCAAATATGTCCAGGAATCTCAAAAAGTTGTAACAATCGACACAAGGCTCACTCTCCTCCAGCCGGCAACCACTTCCATAAGGGAATAATGGAAACGGTTTTCCCGTTTTCCGCGATTGTTTCTTCCTCATCTCTTGTGATCAGGATACTGATCTCACAGTCGAAATACTCCATGGCTTCCTTTAGCCCCCGGATCTCCCGCTGTCTCGTGGTCGGTCTCTCCAGATCGTAGCACACGTTGATCAATGCCCGCTGTCCACAGGGATTGCATATTCTCTGGGAACCAACGTCTTCCGGTCCCGATCGATGAAATCGACAATGAGCTTTTTAAAAATCTCTTTCATTTTGTCCCTCCATGGAGGGATAAAACTTGATATTTTTATCCTTCTTGTCAAGGTCGAAAAACCCTATTCTTGACCCTTACAAAAGGATGGTCCGCTCGGCATCATCTGCCCACATATCTCCCGGTCAGTAAACGCAGTGCCGAGCAGACGCTCGGCGTTCCCGGGAGGGGGCGATGTTGGTTCGTTTGTTCTTGGGTTTTTGCATGGTGATACCTCGTGGAGATGGTGGTAACGCGGGCGTGGTCATTGTCAATGTATTACACAATCAAACTTCACACCCCGCCTTGCTGTCCCCGCGACTGGATCTGTGAGATAATCTCTTCCACGTTCTGATCGGATGGTTCCAGATCCAGCATGCCGCTGTCCTCTCCATATCCTTGCCCCATACCCGCTTTGCCCTTACCCCCACGCTTGGGTGCTTGGGCCAACAGCGGCGACACGTATTCCTTTTCCATGCTGTTTTCCGTGCAGGTTCCAAAACATTCCCAGGGTGGGGTGAATTGTCGGCGCGTTCTGAGGAATTCCTTTTCATACCGGTCAAAAGTGAACATGTCTTTTTCCCGGCTCATTTCCATGATGTTTTCGATCTGTTCGATCTTGTTGTCCCGGAGGGTGTTTCTGATTGCAGGAGAGCTGAACATCATGGAAAGCAGGGGGACGCGGAATCGGGCCTTGGGGGTGACCATGAGTTTTTGGCAGACCACGCCGATAAGGCTCGAGGCCAGCTGGTAGCGGACGAATTCCTGGTTTTCCAGGGGGAAGGAGTTGCATATCCGGTAGACCGCCTCCTCGGGATTGCTCGCGTGCAGGGAGCCGAACACCAGGTGGCCGGATTCGGCGGCCCCCAGGGTCAACCGGATGGTTTCGGGTTCCCTGAGCTCGCCCACGACAATGACATCCGGGTCTTCGCGGAGGATATCAAGGAGCCCCTGTCGATAGGACAGAAAATGTTCTCCCAGTTCTCGTTGCTGGATGAAGCTGTTCCTGGATCTGAACAAGTATTCGATGGGATCTTCCAGGGTGATGGTATGTCCGGGCTTGGTCTGGTTGATGACGTTTATCAGCGCGGCAATAGTCGTTGACTTGCCCGACCCTGTTGGGCCGCAGAAAAGGACCAGGCCGGAGTCCGGGGTGCAGAGTTTTTTCAAGGCGGGGTGGAGATTGAGGCCGTCCAGGGAAGGGACCTGGGTGGGCAAAAAACGGGCGGCAATGGACAATCCCCGGCTGGTGGCAAAGACATTGATCCGCAGTCTGGTTCCTGCCACGGTCAGGGCCAGGTCCACGGAAAAGCGTTCCTGCAGAATGGACATGTGCCTGGGGGTCAGGAACCCGGTGACCAGCTGGTCGATTTTTTCCGGGGAAAAGACGACCTTGGGAACAAAGAGGATCTTGCCGTTTTTGCGGAAGATGACCGGATGGCCGCCGGTTATGTGCATGTCGGAGACGCCTTCGGCAATGCCGCGCTCGACTAAGGGCGTGAATGTCTGCATAATGGGATGTCTGGGAGAGAGGGTTGGGGGTGCCGACCGGGACAGAATTCCGCTTTGGTCATTGACAGATCACCCATGGATGGTCAACCACGGGCGACCGAATCCGACGTACAGAGAATAAACAACAGGGGACCGATGTGACCTGGAGCGTGATTGTACAAAACAACCAAGCCAAGGACCGTTTGGACGGTTTTTGGTCGTCCCTGCTCAGGGACGAGGGGGTCTCCCGGGCCAGGATCCAGAAATGGATACGCCGGGGCAGGGCCCTAGTGGACGGCCGGCCATGTTGTAAGCCGAATACCAGACTGGAGGCCGGGCAGCACGTTCGGTTGACCCCGATCGAGGACGGTGCTCCGGCGGCTCCTTGTGCCGGGGAGCTTGATATCGTGTACAAGGATGAGCACATCCTGGTCATCAACAAGCCGGCCGGGTTGACCGTGCATCCGGCCCCCAGTGTTGCCGGACCCACATTGGTCAACATCCTGGTCCACCACTTTCCGGAGATCGAACACATGGATCCGGAGCGCCCCGGGATCGTCCACCGGTTGGACAAGGACACCTCGGGGCTGATGATGGTCGCCCTGGACGAGCCGACGCGTCTTAAACTGGCCAAGGCCTTTGCCGATCGTGAGATGGACAAGGAGTATCTGGCCGTGGTCCACGGCGTGCCCGAACCGGACAAGGGGGAGATCGATTTTTCCATAGGCCGCCATCCTTCCATCAAGACGCGCATGGCCATTGTGGACAAGGGGGGGCGTCCGGCCCGTTCCTCGTACCGGGTCGTCTGGCCGAGCCCTGATGGCTGTTACAGTTTGGTCCGGGTACGTATCCATACCGGAAGGACCCATCAGGTCCGTGTGCACATGACCGGTATCGGCCATCCCCTGGTGGGTGACCGCACCTACCGTTCGAACACGGGCGCTCTATCCTCCAACGGTCCCCGGGTCGAACGCGCTGCGGCCCGGCAGATGCTCCATGCCTGGCGGCTGGGGTTTGTCCATCCGACAACCGGACGAGAGTGCGCGTTTACCAATCCCCCACCAGGGGATGTCATGCGCACCTTGCTCATGGCCAACCGGCGGGTCCAGCACGTGGGACTGACGGGGATGAGCGGTTCTGGCAAGAGCACGGTGCTGGCCGCATTCGCCAGGCAGGGCGTTCCGGTCTGGTCGGCCGACGAGTGTGTGGCCGGGCTGTACGGTGCCGGGGGCGATGGCCGGGATTTTTTGGCCGGACGGTTTGGGGACCGGTTCGTGCCCGGGGAGAGCGAACCCGTGGACAAAAAAAAGCTCTTTGCGGCCATGATCGAGGAGCCTTCCCTGCGCCGCGAGATCGAGGGAATGATCCACCCTATGGTCATCTGGGATCTCAAGCGGTTTTTGGAAGAACACGCTCATGCCCGGTTCACGGTGAGCGAGGTCCCCCTGCTCATGGAATCCGGCCGGCAGACCCGTGCCTTGTTCGACTGTGTTCTGGGGGTCTTTTGTCCCAATGCGGTCCGCAGGACCTTGCTCTCGTCACGCGGATGGTCCAGTGCGACCATGGCCGTCATGGACTCGTGGCAATGGTCCCAGCGGGATAAACTTGCCGGCTGCGATCTGGTCATCCCCAACGATCGGGACGAGGCCACGCTTGGGGCAAGGGTGGGACAGGCGGGGCGGGTGCTGCGTTCGCTCAGACGCGGGAGGATGCATCAATTCTGGGAGTGGTTGCACGGGTTCGTCACGACCAGGGGATGATCCGGCAGAATTTTGTGGCTACGGGAAGATACGATCGGATGCGGGCCCCGGTGTTTGCGGATATGTACGGACCCGCTTGTCCTGCCTTGACTTGCTCCGATCCATGTCCATATAGAGTTCTTCCTTGGCGTAACGTCCAAATACGAACCAACAGGACCCGGTTTCCGGACAGGGAGGGGTCGTTCCCCTCTACCACCTGCAACCAGAGGTAGTCAGTATGCTCAGAATCCATGATTTGCGTGTCAAAATCAATGACAAGGAGGTCCTTAAGGGGATCAACCTGAGAATAGAGGATGGGGAGACCTTCATCCTGTTCGGTCCCAACGGGTCGGGCAAGACGAGTCTGCTCATGACCATCATGGGGTTTGGCGGTTATGAGGTCACGAGCGGAAGGATCCTTTTCAGGGGGGAGGACATCACCCACATGCCCACCTACGAGCGGGCCAGGCTGGGGATCGGCATGTCGTTCCAGCGTCCCCCGACCATCCATGGGCTGAAGACCGAGGACCTTGTCCGTCTCTGTGCCCGGGGAAGAGCGTTCGATGTCCCGGGGATGGCCAGGACGGTCAACTTCGAGTCTTTTTTGGAACGTGATATCAATGACGGGTTCTCCGGGGGGGAGATCAAACGCTCGGAACTTCTCCAGCTCATGGCCCAGAATCCGCACCTGGTCCTGTTCGACGAGCCCGAATCAGGGGTGGATCTCGAAAACATGGCCCTTGTGGGCAACACCGCGCGCAAGCTTCTGGACGGCCCCCTGGAGCCCTCGCCCTTCGAGTCCATGCGTGACCGCAGGGCCCGCCAGACCACGTCGGGACTGATCATCACCCATACTGGATATATCCTCGACTATGTCAACGCGGACCGTGGTCAGGTCATGTTCGACGGCCGTTTGTGCTGTGATGCAAAGCCGAACCGTCCCCGGGATATTCTCGACCACATCAGTAAGTACGGCTACAAGGAGTGTGTCAGATGTCTGAATTAACAGCGAACCAGGAAGCGGTAGGGGTGGATCTCGGACAGTACGAGTTCAGCGGCACGGGCGCCGGGGTCGCAAGCGGCCTCGACCGGATCACTCCGGAGGAGCGGGAGCAGCTGCTCATGGCCGGTGTGGATGTGTCCGGGAAGGACCGCAGCGGAACCTTTGTCCAGTTCGACCATGCCAATGTCCATTGTTCTTCCTGCCAGAAGGGGGTCGAGGTCCTTGGCATCAATGATGCCCTGGCCAAGTACGATGGTCTTCCCGAGTACTTCTGGAAGGCCGTGGACAAGGACCAGGACGAATTCACCCGGGCCTCGGCCGCCCAAAAGACCCAGGGGGGATACTTCATCCGCACGGAAAAGGGGGCCAAGGTCACCGAGCCGGTCCAGTCCTGTCTGTTCATCAAAGGGGAGAACACCGGCCAGAACGTGCACAATATCGTGGTCGTGGAAGAGGATTCCGAGGTGCATATCATCACCGGATGCGCCACCTCCCATGACGTGGTTTCGGCCATGCATCTGGGTATCTCTGAATTTTATATCAAGAAGGGGGGCAGACTGACCTTCACCATGATCCACAACTGGGGCGAGGATGTCGTTGTCAGGCCCAGGACCGTGGGGATCGTGGAAGAGGACGGGGTGCTCCTGAACAATTATATTCTGTTGAACAGGGTCAAGTCGGTCCAGTCCTATCCGACTATCCATCTCAATGGCCGTGGTGCCGTGGCCCGGTTCAATTCGGTCATCGTCACGCCTCCCGGGTCCCACGTGGACACCGGAAACCGGATCGTCATGAACGCCCCGGACACGCGGGGGGAGATCATCTCCAGGACCATCACCACCGGGGGGATGAACATCGCCCGGGGTGAGATCGTGGGCAACGCGGTCCCGGCCAAGGGCCATCTCGAGTGCAAGGGGCTCATTTTGGGCGACGGGGTCATCAATGCCATTCCCGAGCTCAAGGGAACCCGCACCGGCGTGGAACTCTCCCATGAGGCGGCCGTGGGTAAAATCGCCCAGGAAGAGATCGAATACCTCATGGCCCGTGGCCTTGACGAGGACGAGGCCACCTCGACCATCGTCCGCGGATTCTTGAATGTGGACATCATGGGGCTGCCCAAGGAGCTCAAGGAGACCATAGACCGGACCATTGCCGAGCATGAAGGGGAAATGTTTTAGAAAGACGGTGTCCGGTTGTATGTTTTAGGGAACTGCGGAGCAGCGATAGGATGGGGAGACACGGAGGCGGGGGTGGTGTCTGCGAAGATGTCGGCAAACAGCAGAATGCAGTTTGAAAAGCGACCACTCTTTTCTCAAGACCCGGCACAAAGATCGTATCGCACGGGGGCGCAACGGCGCGGAGCAAAACAAAAAACGTCATCCCGGGTATCGGGGTGGCGTTTTTTGTTGAAAGGTGGATTTTTTTCAGGAGGAAAAGGGATGCCGGGGTATCGGGGACATTTGGTTGGAGGATTTCTACTCGGGGCCGGGACATTGGCCGGGCTTGTCTGGTTCGGGGTGTATCAGCCGGATATCGAGGTGGCTTTGCTCTTGGTGAGTATCGTGCTGGCAGGGGCCCTTTTTCCGGATGTGGACACGGACTCAAAGGGGCAGAACCTGTTCTATACCGTTCTCGCGGTCGTGGACCTGGCCCTCATGGTCCAGGAAGAGTATAAATGGGCGGCTATTCTGGGATTCTGCGCCCTGCTCCCGGCCCTGGGGCACCACCGGGGGTGGACCCATACCTGGTGGGCCATGCTGGCCATTCCTCTGCCCATCATTATTCTGCCCGTTCTTTTCTATCAGACACCCTGGCAGCACCTGCTTCCCTTTTATGGGGCGGCCGTGCTGGGGTATTTTTCGCATCTATTGCTGGATAGGAAGTTTTGATCCGGGGCGGGACCATCTTGGAACACATTGTCCCGGATCGTCATTTACGGGATTGATCCGGGAGCTTGCGGGGTATCCAACGATCGGTGGGACCTCCGCAAGGATCCCAAGGCCCTTGAGATCGCGGCCTCCGCCGTGGATGGTATTTTTGTTGAAAGGATAGGGAGATGCTTTTAGTGGAGGGATAGGGCGGGTCCGTCAAATGGAGACCGGACATTCCATGCATGAAAAAAGGGACCATGTTTGCACATGATCCCTTGTTTTCTTGTGGCGGGGCCGATGGGACTCGAACCCACGGCCTCCGGCGTGACAGGCCGGCGTTATAACCAGCTTAACTACGACCCCGCGTGAAACATCCGTTTATTCAGGTAGGTAGAGCTTGTCAAGTTTTTTGTGGCGGGGCCGATGGGACTCGAACCCACGGCCTCCGGCGTGACAGGCCGGCGTTATAACCAGCTTAACTACGACCCCGCAAACAAACTCTCCCTTGGTGGGCGGTACAGGGCTCGAACCTGTGACCCTCGGCTTGTAAGGCCGATGCTCTCCCAGCTGAGCTAACCGCCCTTCCGAACAACGGAGACCGACTTCTATAGAACAGGGGTGTGGGTGTCAACAGAAAAGATACCCTTTTTCAATTTTTTGGGAGAAAAATGAAAACCAGGGGGTTCCAACGGGTTATAATGATCCGCCCCGCGTTCCATACGGTCGGTCGGCAGGGCTTGAAAGGGGGCCGAGTCGTGCTTATTAGGAGTTGGTGCGGGCGACAGCGTTGGTATCCAGCGGTTGCAAGCTTGGTGCATTCGGGTCGTTCGAGCACATCTCTATTACGCGTGGGAAAGGGAGGAAACAATGGAAGGTGGACTGTTTGATTCGTTGTCGGGTATTTTGGTGCTGGTCTTTGTGGGGATCATTCTGTTTAGGATCCTCACGGGAAAGGGCGGCTGAGGCATTGGTAGCAACAGCTGCTCCCTGGATGGGAGAAAGAAGAAAAACAAGAAATAGTGACGATCAGGTCCGGGGAAGACCCGGGCTGTTCAGGGTCTTCAATGTTTGCCGGATGTGTTCAAACTCCTGCATGAACCGTGTGTTTTCCCGGTTCATGACCGTGGCGTTGCCATGGATCTTGACGGAAAAAAGATAGTTGTCGCGAGTGATCACATCCATGCCCATGTCTACATACGCTTTGTCGTCAACCGTGTAGACCATGGTGAACTCAAGGGCGCAGGGACGAGAGGAAACCAGCCGGCTGGTGATCTGTTTGTTCGGGTTTTTCTTGTGCAGATGCCAGTCGGTTTTTTCCAATTCATGCACGATACGTTCGATGGGGGCGTTTTTACATTCCCTGTCGAACGGGGCCCAGCCGGTCAGGATGAGGCAGTGTTCCTCTTCTAGCCCGTGGGCCCTTTTTATATTGGGCAGACTCTGCTCGAGACGTTCATAAATAGCGTCATTTGCGATCATCTGCAGGGTTAGATCAATGCTTTTGGTGTAGAGATCCACCGTTTCGAAAACGGGTTTGTGGTCCGGGACCCGGGAACATGCGGACAGAACAACCAGTGCCGGCAAAAGCAGTGCAAGGTACGGGCGGGCAATAGGCATCAGGACCTCCGGTAGATGATGGATTGGAGGACAGAGAAAATCCAGTAGAGAGCAGTCAGCGTACAGTAGGCAGATCGGAATATCGTCATCCACGGACTTGATCCGGCATCTCCATGTGTCCGGCGCTGCCCTGGCGTTTTGGCTCCGTCCTTGGCCATCAAGATCCCGGCCTGCGCTTGAATGCCGGATGCGCGGGGATGACGGGAGACGGCGACAATGCAGCCGGAAAAACGGGCAGTTATTCCACAGCCCCCGCCATCAATAAATGGTCAGGGCCTGATCGTCCCTGTCCCACAGGGCCACGGTGCGTTCTCCTTTCAGGAAGCGTATTCCTCCGATCTCATTGGTGACCTTTTCAAAATTTATTCGGAGTTCTTTGAGTTTGCGGTCAACCTCGTGCAGATCGTTCATGCGGTATCGCTGGGTCTGGGTTCTCATGCGTGACTCCATGGACGTTGAGGGATGGGGGGGGGACGTTGGTGGATCTGATCAGGTGTACCGTGTGGTGGTGACCGTCAGTATGCATCAATCATGGTCCCAATGCCAGCCTTTTTTGTTTTACCGGACCCGGCCGACAGGGACGGAGCCATATCCGGCGTTGCCAGCAATGGGGAATTCTGGCAGCGCTTGGTCATGCAATCTTTTGCCGTACAGCTCGAAGGTTTTTTTCCGCACCACAACAGGATACTCGTTCGCTCCGCACGGGTCATGACCATGTCCCCCCGTTTGGGGACCATTGACAATGGCGGGGTGGTCATTGCCGCGGGGAAGGATGGATGCCCGGTGGTCCAGGAGGTCGGCAGGGCGGACGAACTTACCGACAGATACGATCTTCCGGTGATCGATTGCAAGAACGCACCGCTCATTCCGGGGTTGATCAACTGCCATTCCCATCTCGAACTCTCGCACCTCGCAGGACGGACGCGTTCCGGCCAGGGGTTCACCGCCTGGGCCGAAAGTCTGCATCCCCTGATGCGGGACCCTGCCGACCGGAAAACCATTACCGGTGTTCTGGCACGCATGCGGAATGCCGGGACGGTTCTGGCTGCGGATATGGGGGGGCATGACGCCCCGGTGGTGGCCGGAATTCTGGAAGACGTTCCCCTGGTCGACGTGTTTTTCATGATCCAGAGAATGGGATTTGCCCGGCCCAAGGGCGGGACCCTGCGTCCCTATGCCTTTGCCGGACCGCTCATTGAACGCTACCTGCCCGGCCGCCGGTTTGCCTATTCCGGACACGCCCTGTACTCCACCCATCCCCAGACCCTGCAATTGGCCAAGGCTTGGTGTGACGACCACAACCTGCCCTTTGCCATCCATCTTGCCGAGTCACGCGACGAGGTGGGACTTCTCCGTGACGGCACCGGTCCCCTGGCGGCAACCCTCAGGTCCTCAAACCTTCTTCCCCCGTGGTTTGTCCCCACGGGCAAGACACCCGTTGCGTATGCCCATGATTTGGGGCTCCTCGGGCCGCATACCCTGGCCGTCCACTGCGTGCATGTCGACGAGGAAGATATCGCTCTGCTCGCTTCGACCGGGACCTCGGTCTGTTTGTGTCCCTGCAGCAACGCGTATATTGGGGTGGGCTCAGCTCCTGTTCGGGCCATGCATGGGGCCGGGATCAATCTCTGTCTGGGAACCGATGGGCTCAGCTCGAATGAGGAGCTGGATCTTTCCCGGGAAATGCAAGCCGTGCGGGCCCTGGATCCGGGAATGGACCTGGAGGGTGTGGTCCGCATGGCAACACGCAATGCCGCTACCATCCTGGGGGTCGGGGGCGGGCAGGGAACCATCGAACCGGGCAAAAAGGGGTGTCTGGCAATGGTCGGTGTGGGCGAGCAATGATGGAGGCGGAGGGGGGCGGTTGACCCGATCGACGCATGACAGGGTTCTGGCTTTTGGCCGTTGGCGCGTGCATCTATCCAGACCTGCCCGTTTGCCGGGCGCACAAATAGGAAGAGCCCCTGTCCACGCTTGGTGGACAGGGGCTCTTGTCATGACGGGATGCGGTCCTATTCTTCGATGACCCTTGCGTCCAGAATGACCACCGGTCTGGCCGGGACATCCTTGTACCCCTGTCTCGTGGTGGTGACCACCTCTTCGATGGCGTCGACCACATCGGCTCCCCTGTGGACCCTGCCGAACACGGTATAGCCCCATTTGGCCCCTCGGGTATCCAGGAACCCATTGTCCGCAGTATTGATGAAAAATTGGGAGGTTGCGGAATGGGGACTGTTGGTCCGGGCCATGGCAACGGTGTACTTGGTGTTTTCCAAACCGTTTCTTCCTTCGTTCTTGATGGGGGCCCCGGTCTTTTTGGGACGCATGCCCTTGTCCATACCGCCTCCCTGGATCATGAAATTTTCAATGACCCTGTGGAAGATGGTTCCCTTGTAGAAACCGCTGTCCACATAGCCCAGAAAATTATCCACGGTATGGGGGGCGTTTTTTGTGTCCAGCTCAAGGACGATGGTCCCCTTGGTGGTTTCGAGTTCGACCAGGGGGGTGTCCGATGCCACGACTGAGAACGGCATGAGCACGAGAAGCAGGGTGGTGATCCAGCGCATGATTCCTCCGGAAGTAGGGGGTGTTTTGGGTTCGTATGCAATAGAAGGGTCACGGTCTATCCGTATGGCCGATCCTTGGCAAGAGGGCTGCGGACGGTTGCTTGACGGGGGAGGGGAAAAGGCCGAAGTACTCCTCTTTTGTCAGAAATCCGACCTGACGCACTCTGTATGGCAAACGAGAAACGAATGTCCAAGATATCCAAGAACGAACGTGGGGCCTGGTGGCCGTCCATCGCCCTGCTCGTGGCCGTATTTTTGTGGGGGAGCTCCTATGCGGCTATGAAGGTGGTCGTGGGGTCCTTTGGTCCCATGGCCACGGTGTGGGCCCGGATGGTCGTGGCCAGCGTCATCTTTTGTGCCTTGGGGTGGCGGGAGTTGATCAAGGTCCGTCCGGGCCGGGACTGGACGTGGCTGGCCCTGCTCTTTTTTTGTCAGCCGTGCATGTACTTTTTGTGCGAGGGGTTTGCCGTCAAGCTGACCTCTTCGGCCCAGGCCGGGATGATCTCGGCGATTCTCCCCCTCATGGTCATGCTCGGGGCCAATGTTTTTCTCGGGGAAAAAAGCGGTGTCCAGGTCTGGACGGGATGTTTCCTCTCCCTGGCCGGGGTGGTCTGGCTGACCCTGGAATCCGTACCCACGCAAGCCGCGCCCGATCCGTTTACCGGCAATCTTTTGGAGGTCGCGGCCATGGGGTTTGGAGCCGGATACATGCTCCTGGTGAGAAAGTTGTCGGTCCGGTACAGTCCGCTCGTACTCACGGGCATGCAATTTATGGCCGGGAGTCTCTTTTTCCTGCCGGGAGTCATAGGGGCCGATACCACCTGGACCGCGCCTGTCGGGGTGTACCTGCTGCTTCTTTATCTCGGTTCTCTGGTCACTCTGGGCGCGTTTGGTTTGTATAACTGGGGGATATCCAGAGTCCCGGCGGGCAGGGCCTCGGTGTTCGTCAACCTGGTGCCGGTGATCGCCCTGAGCCTCGGGGTGATGTGCATGGGTGAAGTTCTGGATGTGGCCCAGACCATGGCCTGCGTGGTCGTGTTTGCCGGGGTCGTTTTCTCCCAGGTGAGGTAGCCCTCTCCCCGTACCGGGGAGGTTGTCGCTCTTTTGGAATCTATACAAGGGGGCCGGAAGGATGAGATGGGGAGACTGGACTCGGTGGTTTCAGGTTTTAGGTCCAGGGACGGAAGACTTTAGCCTTAGAAATCCGGTGTCCGCCCCCTGTCCAAGGCTGGAAGTCTTTGCAGGGACAATTTTGCTGATATGTTGTAGGCACAAAAAAAGGCAGACGCCATGCGTCTGCCTTTTTTTGTGCTCTCAGTGGGGGGGGGAACGCTTATTCGCCAAAGGACCGGGCGAACAAATCCTCGATGGCCTGCTTGCCGTTTTCTTCCAGAAAACGTGTTCCCGTGCAGGAAAAATGGTGGTGGCTGATGACCGGTGGCTCGGCAGTCAGCCAGGCGTTTTGGGTCCACTTGAACCAGGAGTTCTTGCGCTGGCCGAAGACGAACAGGGGCTTGTTGCAGATCTTGGCATATTCCGCACCCCAGCCGGTTCCGCCCTTGACCGTTCCGTCGTCCTGGATGGTCCCCACGACATAGACCTCGTGACCGCTCGCGATCTGCCAGCAGATGGACTGCAGGACCTTGCGGAAGATGGGGGCGCGTGAATAATCGCGGTTCATCAGTTTGGACACATAGGACAGGCTGACGTCCTTTTTGGTCAGCTCGTCGGATGTCAGGACCCGACGGCCGCGGTCACGGGCTATCTTGTGGCCTTCAAACGAGAAGTTGACTTCCTGGAGCCCGTATTTTTCAGCCATGGCACCGAAGGCCGCTTCGGCTCCCTGTGCTCCGCCGCTGTAGACAATG
This sequence comes from Desulfoplanes sp., assembly GCF_054921335.1. Lineage (NCBI taxonomy): Bacteria > Pseudomonadati > Thermodesulfobacteriota > Desulfovibrionia > Desulfovibrionales > Desulfoplanaceae > Desulfoplanes > Desulfoplanes sp. The sequence continues at coordinate 14,986 of NZ_JBUDSQ010000003.1, forward strand.
CAATCTTTTGGATCGAGCATGGTATCCTCATTGGGTGAAGTGGTTGGTGATGGGCACGTGTATACTGCCAATCGCCCGGCTTGTACAGTTTATGGAAATTATCACGGTTTATGGCAAAATGGTTACAGAGCGCGGTGGTTGTGTTTGCAAAAAGGGTGTTTGCCCCGCTGCTTTGGTGGTTTGGCCTTGACCACCAGGGGTTTTTTGCCCTTCCCCTGTTTCTTGAACACGTCCAGAATGAGCCCGGCCTCACGGAAGGGGACGGTCAGGAAGGAAAAGGTGTCCAGGATCTGGACTTCCTGGATGGCATTGGGCCTTACCCCGGTTTGTTTGTGGATCATGTTCACCAATTTTTTGGGGGTCATCCCGTTGGCCTTCCCCTGGGCGACAAAAAGGCGGGTCTTGCCCTTCTTGTCCACGAGGACGTCCCGGATCGCGTGGTAATTGCTCTCGTCGAGTTCGTCCTTGAAGGCGTGCTGCAGGACCGCGGCAAAGAGGTCTTCTTCGGGAATATCCTCGAGAAGCTCCGCAGCCATGTCCCGGAAATGGTCCCCGATATCCGCGTCCAGGGTTTCCTTGATCAGGGAGATGATCTTTCTCTTTTTCTTTTTGATGATCTCCTCGACCTTGGGCACACGTTCCTTGCGGATGGTGCTTTTGGTCACCCGCTGGATGAGCAGAAGCCGTCTGGACTGGGCCGGAGTGATGAAGGTGATCGCGGTCCCTTCCTTGCCGGCCCGCCCTGTCCGTCCGATACGATGGACGTAGGACTCCGGGTCCTGCGGCAGGGCGTAGTTGATCACATGGGTCAGGTCGTTGATGTCTATTCCCCGGGCAGCGACGTCCGTGGCCACGAGGATGGTGATATGGTGTTTCTTGAATTTGGCCAGGATCTTTTCCCGTTGCACCTGGGAGATATCCCCGTGCAGTCCTTCAGCATCGTATCCCCGGTCCATGAGACGTCCGGCGGTCTGGTCCACGTCGTTCTTGGTCCTGCAGAAGACGATCCCGTAGAAATCCTCGGCCATGTCGATGATCCGGCACAGGGCCTCGAATTTGTCGCTCTCATTGACCTCGAAATAGATCTGGTCGGTCAGGTCCGTGGTCATCTCCTTGTTCCGGACCGAGACCACATCGTATTCCCGCATGTATTTTTTGGCGATGGACAGGATTTCCCGGGGCATGGTCGCGGAGAAGAGCAGGGTGGTTTTGTCCTTGTTCGTCGCGCCCAGGATCGTTTCGATATCCTCGATAAAGCCCATGTTGAGCATCTCGTCGGCCTCGTCGAGGACGAAGTGGGAGATGTGCTCGAGGCGCAGGGTTTTGCGGTCGAGATGGTCCAGAATCCGGCCCGGCGTACCGACAACGATATCCACTCCCTGGCGCAGCCCCCTGAGCTGGTGGCTGATGGCCTGGCCCCCATAGACGGGCATGACCCGTATTTTTTTCTTCCCCTTGAGGGAGTTGATCTCTTCGGCCACCTGGATGGCCAATTCACGTGTCGGTGTGAGCACGATGGCCTGGACCACGCCGAGGCTCTCCACCGTCTGTTCGATGATCGGCAGACCAAAGGCGGCGGTCTTTCCGGTGCCCGTCTGGGCCTGACCGATGAGATCCCTGTTCCCTGCAAGGAGCAGGGGGATGGCCTTCTCCTGGATGGGGGTCGGTTCCTCGAACCCTTTTTTGATGAGTGCGCTGACGGTATTGTCGGAAAGGCCCAGGGAAGTGAATTGTGTTGATGGGTGCATACGTGGGAAGTTCCTCTGCTGGGAAATGGATGCTCTGCCGTGGCCCTCAGGATTTTATACCACCAGAGGAACCCTGTGCACGGCATGCACCCATCCGGAAATGGGTTGGAGCGGTTGGAGCGTATCCCATCGGAGAGATGGCCACGGTCTTGGTCCGGAATGGGTATCCGGCCTGTTTGCAGTGGCACGAAAAACAAAACTCCGGTGTCCTTTTGGAGCGTGGACACCGGAGTTATTCCAACCAACTCAAAACATGTTCGTTACCTGTTGGTTATATCGTTGTCAAATCCAAACCGGACCCTTTTCAGGACTGCAGGACATCCAGGGGGTCCTTTGTGCTCGTGTTGGCAAAAAAGTATTCCTTGTCAAAGGGACCAAATCCCCCTGTCTCGGCAATCCGGGAGAAAAAATCCACTCTGTCATACCGCTTGCATCGCTCGGCGGTCGCCCCGGTTTGCTGGTAATAAACCTGTTGACGGAAGGGTTGGTTGGAAAGGGTCAGATCGTAGACCCCGGTTTCTCCCCCACCGGCGTCGATTTCCACCCAGGCATGGACGAACCAGCCGTTCTCGCCTTTGAGCCAGCCATGCACGACCGTGCACGCATCACTCTCGCTGGCTACTTCCATTGCTGCGGAAAAACATGCTTTTTTGTATTCCATATCCTCTCCTTGTGGATGATCTATGTCGGGCCGTCCAGACCGAGCCATGCGGCACCGACGGCGTTGCCGACATCATAATTGGACGGGAAAGAAACCGTGGTCCCAAGGTGGTCCGCCACACTGGGGAGTACATGGGGGGAGCAAGCCCCTATGCCGATGATCGGCGGCTTGATGGTGATCTTGATATCGACAAGCGGGTTGGCGTTTGCGTGGAGGAACGTGCCCAGTCCCGTGTTCACTTCCCTGCCGGCCACGTATTCCAGGATGGTCGAGGCTATCTTGTCCCCTGCCAGGGAAAGGACATGGGCGCAAAAGGTGGCCACGTCCATGTTCTGGGATTTTCCCAGTACACGGGCGCCATGCATGGCATGCTCGCCATGGCCGATGCGGATTTTGCCCAAACAGTGCAGACTGTCGGTTACGGTGAATCCGGCCTGGATGATCGACTGGGTTTTAAGCAGCGCCCGGAGTTTTTTCTCAACAGCGATTTCACCCATGTTATTTAGCTCCCCGATTTTTCCAGGGGTTGCAGGACCGTGTTCTTGCAGCCAGGCAACAATCGGATCCTCTACCTTCCCCGTCGGGTCCGGGGCGGCAAAGACCAGGCTCGATTCCAATTCCGGACCCAGCCATCCTATGGCCGAAACAAGCAGCGGCAGGTCCTGTGTACGGATATAATTTTCGATCTGGCAGAGGGGGAGAACCCTTGCGGGGCCGAGTTCGTGGATGCCGACGCGCAGGGGCGTGACCAGGCTGTCGCCACCGACGCCAACGGTGAACATTTCCACCGCCTGCACATGGGTTTGCCAACCGCCGATGGTCATGCCGGAAGTATCCATGACCGGTTTGCCCCCTGCGACCAAGGTGATGTCCGTGGTTGTCCCACCCATGTCCACGACCAGTGCCGTGTCCTTGGGCGCGATACGCGAACCGAACCAGGCCGTTGCCGCGGGGCCGCTGGCAAAGGTGGAGGCCGATTGGTTGACCGCCTTTGCCAGCTCTATTTCCGAGCAATCCCCACAGACCATGCGCACGTCCCCCCGGATCCCCAGCCCGGACAGGGAAGAGCGCACCCCTTGAACAAAGCGCTGCATGACTGGAAGGAGCTTGGCGTTGAGTAGTGCGGTCGTGGCCCTTTCCCGCATGCCCGGTCGGGTTGACGCCTGGTGGGAACAGAATACCGGTTTGTCGTCCAGCAGAGCGATGGCCTTGGATACGACGAGTTCATGGGTCGGATCGGCGAAACTCATCAGTGAAGCGACGCCATAGGCCTGGACATGTCCCTCCATTTCCCGAATGCCGTCGTAGAGATACTCAAGACCCAGTGGGGCCGTCTCTATCCCCTTGGCTTTATGTCCGCCGGGAATATAACGCATCTCCTCGGCCGGGACATCAAGGCGTTGGTTGAACCCGATGACGAAAAGTCCCACGTCCGCTCCCTTGCCTTCGACAAGGACGTTCGTGGCCAGGGTCGTTGAAATGACCGTACGGCCGATGTGCGCAGCAGGGACGGTCCCTCTGGCCAGAAGTTCTTTGATCGCCCGGACGATCCCGGTCCCCGGGTTCGTATGGGTCGTTGGGACCTTGACGCTTGCGTGGATCCTTCGGGTTCCACGGTCCATGACGACCGCGTCGGTGTAGGTGCCTCCGGCGTCAACGCCGATGATGTATGATGTCGTTTCCATGGAGATAGGTGGCCGGTGTGTAATAGAGGGGTCCGTTGCAGCGGGGGTGTTTGTAGCCATTGTGGTTACCGGAGTCACGAAAAAATTGTCACTGTGGACGGCTGATCAAGGGGGTACTGCGGAATGGACAACATGCTTTTGGGGCGTCCGTCCGGGCTGAAGGCTATTCGATGGCCAGAGGGACCTGTTTGCAGGGCAGCTTGATGACGAACCGGGCACCGTGGCCGGGCATCGATTCGACATACATCATTCCGTTGTGGTTTTCGGATATGATGAAGTAGGAGACCGACAGACCGAGTCCGGTGCCCGATCCGACCTCCTTGGTGGTGAAAAAGGGTTCAAAGATGCGTTTGCGCATGGAATCCTCGATTCCCGGTCCATTGTCCGCTATGATCACGGTTGCGGTTTTTTTGTCCGCAGTGATGGTTATGGTGAATGTCGGGGTGTAGTTTTCCTCCATGGCATTCTTTTTTTCGGCCATGGCGTGGGCACCATTCTTAAGGATGTTGAAGAAAACCTGCTGGATTTTGCTCGCCTCGCAGGGGACCATGGGCATGTCAGGATCATAGTGGCGCTCAATGGTTATCTTTTTGAAATCGTAATCTTTTTTTAGGTCGTAGTCGTTTTCGGCCAAACCGATGGTTGTGTCCATGAGCCCGGTAAGGCTGTGCAGTGTCTTTTCAGAGCTCCCCTTGCGGCTGAAACTGAGCATGTTTTCCACGATCTTTGCCGCCCGTTCTCCACCGTCCCGTATCGCGGCGAGCATGTTCGGGACGCGGCGTTTTTGCATATAGGTGTGCACTGCCTCCATAGAAGTACCACTCTCCTTTGCCACGTTCACGTTTTTGGGGAGGGCGGGATCGAGACGCAATCCGATCACCTGGGCCGCCTGCAGGATGCCCGCAAGCGGGTTGTTGATTTCATGGGCCATGCCCGCGGCAAGACCGCCCACGGAGAGCATCTTTTCCGACTGGATCATCATTTCCTCGATCCGGACCTGTTCACTGATATCGTCGATGCGGATCACGGCCCCTTGGACGCTGTTGGTGATCAAGGGAAAAATGGTCATGTCGACATGTTTGGTCCCACTGGTCAGGGGCAATTCGACCTTGTGCTCTTCGTGCGGGTATTTGTTGTCAACGGCCTGTTGGATATGTTCCATTTTTTCGTTGAGAGCCGGTACGGCCTTGGCAAGAGGGAGTCCCTCCGCGATGTCGGCCCGCACCCCGAGTTCCTTTTCTGCCTGTTTGTTCCAGTGGGTGATCCTTCCCTGGGGGGTCACCGCTATGAGTATGGAGGGCATGGAGTTGATGATGTTGTCCAGATAGGACCGCAACCGTTCGAGTTCCAATTCCGAGTGTTTCCGGGCGGTGATATTGGCCATGGTCCCCTCAATATATGTGTCCTGGGGTGTTTTGACCCGGTGTGCGTTCAGGGTGATCCATGCCAGGGAACCCCGGGTGGTGAAAAGCGGGGTCTCGGAGTGGTGGATGGCATCGTGGTCCTTGAGGTAGTCGACCAATGGGCGGTTCCCGTTTGCATCAAGATAGAGGCCGTTGAGGGTCGGTTTTTCTGGCGGGGATCCCAACCGGTCGGAATGGCCCAAGATTTTGAGCATGGCCGGGTTGGCACTGCGCAGGGTCCCGTCCGGGTCCATCTGGAAGATCCCGTCAAAGGCGTTGTCCACGATGCTCCGGTAGGTGGCCTCGGAGTGGCTGAGGGCGGCATAGGAGACTTCGAGTTCCGCTGCCATGGAATTGAGGGCCCCCTGGATGTCCGCCCATTCGTCCCTGCGGTCCATGGAGATGCGTGCCGACAAATCCCCCCCGTAGAATGTTCCGATCCCCTTGACGATGGTTGCAAGAGGGGTGCGGACATGTGCCTTGATGAAACGGAAGGTGAAAAAGCCAAGGGCCGTGAGCATGATCGAGAAAATGACGAGGATGGCCATCTGTGATTGGTCCACGATATTGTCGATGCTCCGGACGACCCCGTGGCTGCTTTGGGTGATCTGCATGTCGAGTGCGGCCATTTTCTCGAGCAGGATGGTTTTTTCCCTGTGCAGTGTTGTCCGTTGTTCATCCAACCCGGCCATCTGGTCGTGTAGGCGGTGGATGTTGTCTTCGTATGCATCGATCAGCCGCGTGATATCCTGGCCATACTTGGCTATCTGCCTTTGGGAAGCCGTGAGTGTACGGATGCGGAGTCTAAAATCGTCCAGGGCCAGGATAATGGGGTGGCCCTGGTCGATCATCCCCGGTTTGAAATGTTCGGCGTCCAGCCGAGCGTTGATATTGGCGATACGTAAGAGATTTTCCCGGTATCCGAAGACGAGGAGCGAGAGTTGTTCTATCAGCGAGGTGTCTTCTCCATCAAGAGTCATGCCGATGAGAAGTTCGGTAATGGTGTCCTCAAGACGGGAAAGGGTCAGGTCGAGATCTTTTTCGATAATGTCCCGCTTTTCCAGGGTTTGATTGACCCGGATACACCCGTCGAGGAATGTGTGCATGGCCTCCTGCAGGTCGTGGAGGTCCTGTTTGAGGGCGACGATGTGGTTCTTGGTGTTTGCCCGCCGGATCAGGGCCATGATGCGTGTACCTTCTGTCTGCAGATGCTCGGGCTGACCAAAAAAACTGTTGAGCAAAAGATTGATGTCCGCGAAAATAATAGAAAGATCCCGGGTGACCTTGGCGTTTTCCGCGGTCTCTAGGATATGCTGGTTGGTGATCTGGTGGGTCAGCTGTTTGACGTTTTTCGAAGACATAAGAATAAAGACGAGAACGGTCAGGCAGCCGAGTCCAAGACCTATGGACAGGAGCATGAGCCGTGTGCGCAAACGGATGCGGGCTTTTAGCGGGGATGTGAACATGTCGTTGCGTAATATCTATCGGGGTCGATGGTTTGTCCCGGTGCCGCGTGTCGTTACCAGGGTCGTCCCACGGAGTGCCGAGGGTGCGGGACTCAATTGCAAACGTTTGAGGGCGGTGACGTTGATATATCTTTTTCCGTTGCGGTTTCTGGAAATGGGAACGAAGGCGATTGGAGTGCCCTGGAGGATTTCAAGGAGCATTTTGGCGCAGAGCATCCCCTGTTCATACCCGGATTGCTGCACCGTGCATAATCCCCCGTTCCGGACACCTGCCGCTGAATCGGTCAAGATGGGATGGTCGGGGTAAACGGCTGCCGCCCTTTGCATCAACTCTTCGAGGGGAATGGCCATGTTTTTGCGTACATCCCGGACACCTTCCATGCTAAGGAGGTAGACCGCATCCACGCGGTCTGCGAGTCCGGCCAGTTCGTTTTCCATCTGCTCCCAGGTGGAGATGGTCAAAAAAAGGGGGCTCGGGAGGCCGATTTCCGAGGAAAGGGTGCGGGCTTGGGTGAGCATGTTTTTTCCGGTCCGGTTATCCGGGACCATGAAGGCGATCCTGCGGATCGAGGGGTCGAGTTGACGGCCCAGGGCGATGGTCTCGGCGATGTGCGGGCGTTCGAGCACTCCGGTGACATTGGCTGCAGGGTAGCCGTATTCCTCGGCGGCGGCGTTGACACCACAGAAGACAACAGGGGTTTTGACGCGGTCTTTGAGATACGGAAGGACGAAGAGCGGTTGGGCATTGTCATCGGCCGCGATCACCCCTGAAGGGGCCATTTTTCGGTATAAGCGGTGTGCCAGGATGGCCCGTTGCCGGGCTCCTTTGATGTTCCGTTTGGTGTCGAGATAGAAAAAGACCGGTCCACACTCACCCTGGAGGGTCTCTTCGATGCCCGCACGCAGGGATTTACTCCAATAATATTGCTCATGATAGCTCATGATGACAAGCACGGTACACGGTGGCCCCGTTTGGGTCCCGGTTTTTCCCGGCAAGGGGACGAGCAGGAGGGTCGCGAGCACGAAAAGGATGGCCGGAATCCGGTGCATGGTCATTGTCCCATTGTCGGTTTGGGGGGAGATGGTCCGGGGGCGGGCAGGACCATGCAGGTGTCTACCAGTGCCGCGGGCCGTGGGTTGATCCCCATTGTCCGCATGGCCACGAGGTTCAGTACCCGCTTTCCGGGGATGTTCGTGACGATGGGGAGGTTTTTCATGGGCACCCCCGACATGGCTTTTTTGAGCATGGCCGCGGCCATTCTCCCCTGCAGTCGGCCGTCCAGGGCCACGGTGAGCAGAGCCCCCTGCTGGACGTGGAAAACCGTTGCACCGAGTACGGGTTTGTCAAAAATTTCCAGGATCTTTTTGAAGACGGTCGCCCCGCTTTGTGGGGTTCCGCCGGCGTCCGGAAGACCGTTCAGGGCCACGGCGTAGAGGAGATCCGTTGTGTCGCGCAGGTCCGAGGCGATGTCCAAGGCCTCCTCATATGTGCGCGGCTCGTGCACCGAGACCACGTTTACCGGGAAGGATGGGGCATCCTTGGCGATCTGTTCCAAGATCCCCTTGGAGGATCTGCTCTTGCGGACCATAAAGGCGACCTTGCGGACATGGGGAAGAAGCATCGTGGTAAAGGCAAGGGTTTGGGCGACGGGTAATTTTTCTCGGATTCCGGTGACGTTGCCGGCGGGATACCCATATTTTTCAGGGGACTGGTTCACCCCGACGAACACGGTCGGTACCGACGTCTTGTCTTTGATAAACGGGACGACAAAGTGGGTCTGGGCAAGATCGTCCGCAGCGATGATGCCGTCAGGGAGAGGGTCCTTGTGGTCGGCCATGATCTGTTCCCCGGCCCGGGCACAGGCCCCGGGATTCTTCTTGCCCGGCAAGTACTCCCATTCGATTCCGAATTCCTGTCCCAGAACTTCTCGTATGCCCTTGGACAGGTTTTTTACCCAATAGAAATCCTTTTCATAGCTCATGACCACGAGAACCGTAGGCCTTTGGGCTGGGCAGGGATGGGCCATGAACAATGTCCCCCCTAAAAGACATGAGCAGATTGCATAAAGCAGGGTTCGGTGCTGTGTACACATATTCTACCTGGAAGATCAAAATGCGGGATCATCTATGGTTTCGGCGGTGGATTTTATCGGTTCTTCCAGGATGACCTGGAGTCCCCTGGCATCGCAAAAGGGGGTGTAGGGGCCCAGCGTGCCCGCGCTGAACGGTACGTCCTCTTGTATTTCGTCCTTGGCGAAACGATAGGCCGCATAGGCGGTCAGATAGCCGTGGTCCGCTCCGTTCCACAGCCAGAATGTGCTGACGACGCCCTGCCGCACATAGGATTCCATCATGCTGGGTATGGAGTTGCCGGTCAGGGCGACCGAGCGATGGTCCATGGTCTCGGCTACGGCCTGGGCCGCTCCGGGCAGGTTGGTGGAGCCAAGGGCAATGATCCCGGATAGATCCGGATAGGACCGCAGGATGTCCCTGGTCACGCGCGTGGCCTTTTCCGTATCTTCTCCGGCGGGTCGGATTGTCAGAATGTGTATGCCGGGATATGATCGGTGTATGGTCTTTTGGATCGCTGTTATCCATTCGGCCTGGTCCGGCGCGGTAAAGCTCGTAGTGACGATGGCGATGTCCCCTGTGGGACCCATCTGCTCGACCAATGTCTCGACCAATGCCCGTCCGAATCGTGTGGAGTCCACCAGATTGACGAAGATGTCCCGGAAATCCGAATCAGCGCCCCAGGCCATGACGCGGGTCCCTTGGTCGGCCGCTTTTTGGAGGATGGGTACGATGCGTTTGGCGTCGTTGGGCGCGACCGCGAGGACATCTGGATGCATGGGAAGGATCCGTTCGATGATCCGGATCTGGTTTTCCACACGCGGCCTGGACGGCCCGATCCAGAGGATGTCCGCATCGGGGAGTTCGGCGGCCGCAACGTCTACGCCATCACGCTTGACCTCCACGTAATAGGGAATACCCACGACCTTGGGTATGATGACGATGGAGACTTTTTCCCCGGAGTATAGGACGGGAGGGAAAAACAGGACCATGCAGGAGATCACGGAGAGTAGATGCCGGAATGGTTTGGCAACAACTTGGGCCATGGGTCATTTCCTCGGTGGAACCGGGTGGATCATTTCTCAGGATGTTGAGTCAGTCCGGAAGGATGGGAGAAATTTGAATGACACGTAACAGATTTTTTGGGAAAAGACACCAAAAAATATCCAGCGCAACCGAGCCCCCTGTCCTGGGGCATAGCCGGAGGGAATGGACCATGGATCATATTGTACAGATTGCAGGAGTCCGCAGCCGGGAGGAGGCAATGGCCCTGGCCGCTTGCAACGTGACCCATATCGGGTTCCCCCTGTGCCTTGACTACCACGAAGAGGACATGGACGCGCCCACGGTCCGTTCCGTGGTCGCAAAACTCCCTGAGAAGGTCACTGGCGTGCTGATCACCTATCTCAAGAAGGCCGAAAAAATCATCGGTTTGAGTGGGTACCTTGGGGTAGGGTCGGTCCAGCTCCATGGTAGGGTTTCTATGTACGAGCTTGCGCGGATCAGACGAGAATGCCCAAGAATGTATATCATCAAGAGTCTGATAATAGGGGACGATTCATTGGAAAATCTCCCCGGGACGATCGCCTCTTATGGACGATTCGTGGACGCCTTCTTGACCGATACATACGATGTTTCATCCGGGGCTTCCGGCGCTACGGGAAAAGTACATGACTGGAATATAAGCAAGAAAATAGTCGATATGAGCCCTGTCCCCGTTATTTTGGCAGGGGGTCTTACACCGGAGAATGTACGTTTAGGCATCGAATTTGTAAGACCCTTTGGAGTGGATGCGCATACCGGTGTTGAAGGCTCTTCCGGGACCAAGGATCCATCCCTGGTCCGGTCGTTTGTGCGGGAGGCCACGGTAGGGTTTTTTCATATGAAACTACATGGTGGGCGTACATGAAATCTGGTAGTTGAAGAAATTCTTGTCTTCTTTCCTCGGAATGTGTTATAGCCTGTCATACTTTTTTTAGGACTTTTGTATGATAGTTTCGATGCGAAGTTTACCCTCCTAGAAAGGGGGGGCTTTTTTTATTACCTGGTAACCTTGGGGGAAGTATGGGTAAAGACGTCATGATTTCATTCCGGACCAATGGCAAGCTCCGTGAGGCGCTCAAAAAAATGGCCAAGGAGGAAAAGAAATCCCTCTCGGCCATGATCGAACTCATCTTGTACCAAAAAATGGCCCAGTTTCCTGTGGCCCAACCATCCGACCGCCGTGACTATCCCCGCAAGAAGGATACCTTGCCGGTGATCATCCGCGCCGGCAACGGGACCGGAAGGGTCATCGAGGGCGGGACGATCACGAATATCTCTTTTGGCGGGGTCCGTATTTCCATGCCCAAGGATCTTGGTAGCCGTATCGTCGAGGAAGAGGGGGAGAGGGATTTTGATATCCTGTTCACCCTGCCCGACGAGGTCAAGCCCGTCTCGCTCAAGTGTTCGCTCAAGAATATCGCCGAATCCAAGGATTCCGTGATTGTCGGCGCCTCGTTCATGCAGCCGGACTCACCCAGCTGCCAGACGGTCCAGCGCCACCTTATGTGAATCCGTATCTGGGAAAAAGCTTCTCGCCCCCTATTCTGGATGGTTCATCACCTGGAACCATCCAGAATAGGGGGCGATTTTTTTGGGGAAGGAAACCGGTACAAAGAAAAAAGGGGGCAGGGGGGTTAGGTGAGGGCGTTTACGGTCCGTTCGAGTTGGAGCCCGACCCGTGATTTTTTGGACATCTCCCGCTGGATGTAGTTGATCCCCTTGAGTACGGTGGAGTGCCTTCTGTTGAACTGTCTGCCGATTTTTTCAAGGGAGAGATCGGTGTGTTTTCTGGCCAGAAAGAAGGCGGTGTTGCGGGCCAGGACATTGAGCTTCTTGCGGCTTCTGGACGCGAGCTCCTGCGCGGAAATGTCATAGGCCTTGCAAATAAAGCCCACTATCTGCTCGAGATCCATTCCGGAGACATCGCAATCGTAATTTTCAAGGACCTCCATGGCCATCTCGGTGCAGATGTTTTCTTTGAGCAGTTTGGCCTTGAGAATGAGATTTTGCAGGCAGCTTTCAAGTTGTCTCACATCGCTGTTTAACTTGTGGGCGAGAAGTTCCTCCACATCGCGTGGTATGGACAGCAGTCCATTTTGGGACTTGGCCCTGATGATGCGTGTTCTCGTTTCGAAGTCCGGCTTTTGGATCATGCTGATGAATCCCTGGCAGAACCGTGAGGAAAGATCGGGGTTGATCTGAGCGAGTTCCTTGGGAAGGCACGAGGAGGTGAACACGATTTTCTTGCCGTGGGCCTGCAGGGATTTGATGGTCGAAAGGAGTTCGTCCTGCATCTTTTCCTTGCCCTGGAGAAAATTGATGTCTTCGAGCAGAAGAATGTCCGTCCGGTCCCTGTATAGGGCCTTGAATTGGTCGATGGTCTTGGATTTGAGCGCATGGACCATCTGGTTGGCAAACTCCTCGGCGGTCAGGTAGATGGTCTTGACGTGGTCATGGTTGGATGTTTTCGCCACGGCCTTGCCGATTGCCTGGATCAAGTGGGTCTTTCCCAGTCCCGGCCCGGAGCTCAAAAAAAGCTGGTCCGAAGCAAATGTCTGGGTGGCGAAATTGTGGGAGGCCATGAAGGCCATTTCATTGGAAGAGCCCACGACAAAATCGTCGAAGGAAAATCGCCATGTATGCTGGGTATGACTTTTTGCCTGCGGAAGGATGGGCAAGCCGATGCTTGCTTCCCGGGGGGGCTTTTGGGGAGAGGGAGCCGCCTGCCGCTCCGGCGTTGGCCGTCTTTGGGATTCTTGCCCCTGGATGGAGATATGTGGCGTCTTGCCAAGCACTTCTTTGGCCGCTTCCTGGATGGAGCCCAGGAGGCGGTCCCGGACCCATGACGCCACAAAGCCGTTGGGCGCAACCAGGTGGATGGAGTCAGGCGTGCACTCGGCGCGCAGCGGCTTTATCCAAACCTGATATATACCGGGCTTCAGACGGTTTTGGAGACTGGTCTGTATGGCGTTCCATGAATTGTTCAACATGGAGCCGGTATCTATAGCCCCGGATCGTGGAGGGCAAACTGGAATATTCTACGATAGCTAAAGTTTTCTCTGTTTTTTTTTACAAGATAATATCTTGTTTTAATTGTATAAATTCTGGATAATACGTGAGCGTTACAAAAAAGACATACCCCCGGAAATCCCGTTGAGCCGGGGGTTTCATGGTGTCAATGGTTGCTTTTTCCACAGGCTGTTATTTGTTTTTCCACAGGCATTGCAGCTTTTTCCTTCTATATGCTCGATAATTTTTGATTTGAGTTGGGCCGATATTCCTCTTGGACCGATGATGTGCTAAAGATCGTTTTTTAGCCACACGTTCGCCACGGGCCATGGTCCACGCCGTCAAGGTCCGCTGTGGGCGGTATTTTGCCGCCGTATCCGGTCTGCGGGGAACCCCCTTGCGCAGTGGTTATTGGTTGGTTCCTTCTCTTGGCTCAAAGAGCTCGACCAGTTCCTTGAAGAGTTGGGGGATCTTGTCCGGATTGGCGGATGCCGATCCCGCATAGATCTTTGTGATGGCCAGGGCATGGTCGATGCCGGTTGTTTTGCCGAATCCGGAATTGAAATAGCTGTCGATACGCTTGTGTAGATATTCTTCCATGGTGCCTCCATTAAGGCCCTGCCCCGGGGGGCGGGGACGGTAGTGTGCTGGGCCGAACAAGAAAGGACGTAGTATTTGGAAGATACGATAAATTTTTGGAGAGAACAATAGGCACGCACGGATTTTTTGCTCGCAGTGGGGCCGGCTGGGAGCAAGGATGTGGTTGTGCAAACAGTATCCAGGGAGGGTGGGAGTATGGGATCGAAGACAACCGTTGTGTTGGGGGCCAGCCCCAAGAAGGACCGCTACTCCAACAAGGCCATGCATATGCTCCGGGAATACGGCCACAAGGTCGTTCCGGTACACCCGGCCTTTTCCGAGATAGACGGGATACGTACGTGCAACCGTCTCCAGGACATTGGGGAGGACGTGGACACCCTCACCCTCTATGTCGGGGCCAAGCGGAGCGAACAGATGGTCCGGGAGATCATCGGCCTGAGGCCGAGGCGGGTTATTTTTAATCCAGGAGCGGAATCCGGGACGGTACGGCAAGCCCTCGAGGCGGAGGCGATCCATTGTGAGGAGGCGTGCACACTGGTTTTGCTGAAAACAGGGCAATTTTAGCCCCCCCCCATTGTCCATCCAGACAAGGACCGTAGGGGGGATCAAGGAAGGGCAGAGAGCAACCAGGGGACACCAACGGGATCGTCTATGATCATGCATCTTGATATGGATGCCTTTTTTGCCTCTGTCGAGCAGGCGGACAATCCCAAACTGCGCGGGTGCCCAGTGATCATCGGTACGGGCAAGAGGGCCGTCGCCTCCACCTGTTCCTACGAGGCCCGGGGGTTTGGGGTCCGCTCGGGGATGCCCCTGTTCGAGGCACGCGGACTGTGTCCGCAGGGAATTTTTTTGCCGGGCAGGCGCTCGCGGTACCAGGAGGTCTCGCGGGCCATTTTTGCGGTCCTTGGGGAATATTCTCCCCTTGTCCAGAGGGCGTCCATCGATGAAGGGTATTTGGATATCTCCGGAACACAGCGGCTTTTCGGCCCGCCCCTGGAACTCGCAAAGGCCATACAGGAACGGATCGAGGCCCGGTTTGCGTTGACCTGTTCCATCGGGGTGGCTCCCGTAAAATTTTTGGCCAAGATCGCCTCGGACTGGAAAAAGCCCCGTGGGATCACCATTATTTCCCCGGAAGATGTTCCCGGGTTTCTTGCAATCCTTCCCGTGTCCAAAATTCCCGGGGTCGGCCCCAAGACCCTCGCCGTGCTTGAAAGATTGGGGGTGGGGTTCGCCTCCCAGATTCTGGGCTTTTCCAAGGAGTTCTGGATCCGTAAGCTGGGGAAGCATGGGCGGGTTCTTTACGACCGCGCGCACGGCCTGGATGATTCGCCGGTCGTGGGGGAGGAGCGCCGTAAATCATACAGTTGTGAAAATACCCTTGGCGAGGACACTCGGGATATGTCCACCCTTGTGCGCTGGTTGTTGGCCCAAAGCACCGAGGTCGGTCGTGTTTTACGCGCCGAGGGAATTTTTGGACGGACCATCACCTTGAAACTCAAGTTCGATGATTTTTCCACGAGCAGCCGGAGCCGGACCCTTGCGATCGCTACAAACTCGAGCGGATGTATTTTCAGGGAAGCCAGGGGGTTGCTCCAGGAAAAGGGGCTGCCAAGAAAGGTCCGGCTCATCGGAGTGGGGCTGTCCCATTTTGGTCCCTACCGTCCGCATCTTCCCATTGGTGAGGACCCTGCTCGGAAAAGATCCGCTCGGCTCGATGCCGCGGTGGATGCCGTCAGCCGAAAATTCGGTCCCCAAGGGATCACACCGGCAACATTGTTGGGGGACACGACGGATCAGGGTATATCGTCAGAATAGTGCCGCGGATGACGGGGCATGGGTACAAACAATAGGATCGGGATGTGTATGATGTTTGAGTCTGGAGTCTATATACGACGCAGAGCTGTGTTGTGTGGGGGTATGGGGGAAGGAATACTCCTTTTTCCCGGGCATGGGCAAGTGGCCATCAATAGCCCGGACAACCTCTATCCCTTCCGACAGGACAGTTCTTTCCTGTATTATTTCGGGCTTTCCGTTCCCGGGTTGGTCGGGGTTATCGATGCGGGGACCGGAACAAGCTGGCTCTTTGGCCCCCCCACTCGTTTGGAGGATGCTATCTGGACGGGACCGGTACCGAGTATAGGCGAACTGGCCGAACAGAGCGGGGTCGACCACGGATGCGGCCTTGGGGACCTGGATGGATTTTTGGCCAAGGTGTGCACCCAAAAGGCGACGGTCCATTTTCTTCCCCCCTATCGGTCCACGACACGTCTCGACCTGGAGCGTTTGCTTGGTCTGCCCCACAAGACGTCTGTGAATGGGGGATCGCAGCCCCTCGCCCGCGCGGTCATTGCCCAGAGGAGTGTCAAGTCCCCGCGGGAGATCGAGCAAATCGAGGCCGCACTGAATATCTCTTCGGCCATGTACTCCAAGGCCTTTGGACTCGCTGTCCCGGGAACGACCGAACAGCAGATCAAGGGGGCCATCGAGGCCGAGGTGGTCATGCGTGGTGCGAGACGTTCCTTCGCGCCCATTGTCACCACCCATGGGCATATCTTGCATAATCCCGATTCGAACAATACCCTGGCCCGTGGAGATCTTCTACTCATCGATTCCGGCGCGGAGACCGCCATGGGCTATGCCTCGGACATCACCAGGACCCTTCCCGTAGGCGGATGTTTTTCCTCCATGCAACGCGATATCTATGCCGTCGTTCTTGCCGCCCAAGAAGCGGCCATTGCCGCTCTGGCACCCGGGGTTCCCTTCAAGGCCGCGCATATGACGGCCGCACGAACGGTCGTCCAGGGGCTCAAGGATATAGGGCTCATGGAGGGGGATGTGGACGGGGCGGTTGAGGCCGGGGCGCATGCCCTTTTTTTCGTCCATGGTCTTGGGCATATGCTCGGGCTGGATGTGCATGATATGGAGAGTCTGGGAGAGGACCTTGTCGGGTACGACGATCAGGTCAGCCGTAGTCCGCAGTTCGGTCTCCATGCCCTCCGCCTTGCACGACGGGTCGAGGAGGGATTTGTCCTTACCGTGGAGCCGGGGATCTATTTTATTCCCGGGCTCATCGGAACCTGGGAGCGGAAGGGATGGTGCTCGTCGTTCATCCGGTATGAAAAACTCGCCGCCTATCACACGTTCGGTGGGATCCGTATCGAGGACGATGTGCTTGTCATGCGTGACCGCGCCCGCGTTCTTGGACCCTCTATTCCGAAACAAATCAAGGAGATCGAACGAAATTTAGGTTGATTTTTTGTCCTGGGCAAGACATTACTTGCTGGACGGATCGCATGATAGAGATGGAACAACCGGTGGTTATACTTTTTCGAGGAGGAATCTTGTATGCTTGTAAAGAACTGGATGACTGAAGGCTGCATCAATCTCAGTGAGGAAACAAATGTGCTGGATGCCAGTGAAATCATGCGCAGAACCAAAGTGCGACAATTTCCCGTCATCGACAGTCGGGGGGGGCTCGTTGGTATCGTTTCCGACCGTGATATACGGGACGCCATGCCCTCAAAGTATCTTCCCGGAGATCCTGTTTCCAACCAGGAGACCAACCTCCTCACTCTGCGGGTCAGTGATATCATGACCATCGATCCGCTGGTCACCTCCCCCGAGGAGACCGTGGAGACGGTTGCGGCCATTTTGCTCCAGAACAAGATCGGAGCCCTTCCGGTTCTCGACGGCGCGAATGCGTTGGTCGGGATCATTACGGAAATCGATGTGCTCAGGTATCTTTGCGCCACATCCGGTGGTTCCATCATGGCTGGAATCCAATTGATCTTTGAGATCGAGGACACGGCCGGTGCGACTATCGATCTGCTTGGCTATCTGCAGGGAGAAAAGATCCGGCTCACCAGTGTATTGACATCCTATAAAAATGTCGAAAACGGCCACCGGCGGGTATCCATACGGGTCCAAAGCACCGGTGACCATTCCCTTGAAACCCTTGCCGAGTTTTTGAGAAAGAAGTTCAAACTCACCCATTATGTCAAGGATGGCCGCGCCGTGGCTGTCGACTGATCAGGGGTGTCTGTACGGTGGGGGAGAAAACGGTGTTGGTATGTTCGTATTTTTACGGATAAAGATAGGAGATAAAGGGGCGTCTTTGCAATGAATCCGCTTGAAAATGTGTCGTTGTATGTACTTTCCGATGTGCTGCGGCGCATGGAATGTCTCTATGAAGAAGATCCGCAGACCTATCAGGATTTTCTCGGTGAGATCTGTGACGAGTTTCCCCTGGCCAGGGAGTATATGCTGGCCATCCAGCATATGTCCGACCAGGGGGCTGATGGGACGGCCATCAAACAGGCCGACCTGAATATGCGCCATATCATGGCCCTGTGGATCATCACCATGGAAAAGCATATTCCCGGTACGGCGGGCATGGCTGACCATTGAAATTCCGGCCCACCACATATGGTCGTTCCCGTGTGAACCGTTTTAGACATCCATACCCGCTAGGGCCATCATGATTGCGGGTTTGGTATACTCCATCCTTGTCACCCGGCCTTTGGTCAGGATGCCGATGATACCCTGTTTATAGCCGATGCGCGGATCCTCGGACAGACCGGAGCCGCGCACGGCCTCGTCCAGTTCCATCCCCTGCTCCACGACCGCCCTGGTGACCGTTATGGGGAGCTCAAAGGCCGGCCCTAGTCCGGTGTATATCGAAACGGAATCAACAATGACACAGGCCGTCAGATTCATGTAACCCGTCGGGGCCATGTCTACTTGAACAAGGCCTGATTCCAGACCTATGCCTATATCCCCGAGCGCGAATGCTCCCTTGGCCCTGTTCCTGGCCCCCGTGATGGTTTCGTCCAGTCCGATGGGTTGATCGCTGACCATGGACGCAACTCCCGCCGGGGTGACAGACGCCTTGGAAAAACAGGGGATGGTCGCAAGGACCTCCTGCGTGGCCTGGAGTTTGACAGGATTGAGTGACCCCAAGACTATACGCATAGCACCTCTTGTCCGGATAATATTGTTTTCTGGAAATACGACCGTCAAAAAACGGGTAAAATCTGCCCGTCAACAATGATCGTTTTTTATAACTATTTGATATTTAGATAATAATTTTTTTTGGTTCGCTAATTGTATAATCTTTCCAAAAGACAATGGAGGAAAGAACATGCACGCAGCAGGAATACACTCGGTCCCGGAGGCCAGCACCAGCACCACCTTGAATGTAGGTACGGGGGCGGCAAAAAAGCAGCCCGGTACGGAATTGCCCCCCGATACTGTCGATCTCCGCTCTTCCCGTAACCGTTTCGAGGATATGGACCCCGATACGGCCCAGTGGGATAGTTCGATCATGGACGCCACCATCGGCATGGTCCGGGGCGGTCATGGTTTCCCCTCCCATGCGGGTCTTGATGCGGGTAGGGTGGCCGGACTTATCAGCGGGTCGGGTGTGGGACTCGCCTGATCCCCAAAAAAAAGGGGAACTACCTTGTAGAACAACATAGTTCCCGAGGATACCGAGTCCTGTCTGGGAGTTATTGTCTGGGAAGACACAGAATTGTATATGCCGCGCGGCAAATTGCCGTTGCGGCATTTTCATCTTCTTCACGGATGATCGCCCCCTGTTCGTCCGTGAAGATGGCGGCCCATTGGTCCCCGTCAATGTTCTTGGGCAGAAGGTCCTTGAGCTGGAAGGTATATCCAATGGTTTGCAGCTTTTCGGCCACGGGAAGGGCCAGGCTGATGTTTTCATGGTAGGGTGTCTCTGCGGGCTGGTCCATGAATGTTGCGATGACACTGTTTTGTCTGTTTGCTCCGATATTGGTCATGATTGTTCCTCGTGCGGATGTGGTCAAGGGGGTAACATGGCGGATATTGACGATTTGCCATGTATGGGCGCTGAACGTGCGGCATGTCATGGCACCGCTTGGGAGACAGGTCAAGCCGGCAAGCGTACACCGTCATCGCAACGCCCGGTCTTGGTTGTAGACTATGAAAAAAATCATAACATTCCAGAACAGTAATCCCAAATGACTCCTTGCCTGCCCCCGGAGAATCACCTACATGTGAGGACATGATATACACGGGGAAACAACACCGTGCCCGTATGCACCCATTCAACCGTGCCATTGTGGGGGGACTGTCGTGATGGCGAAAGAAAGACAGGTAGTTACGGAACAAGAAATGCGCAGAACCACGGAACGGCTGGCCTGCGAGGTCCTCGAGCAGATGGATAACCCCGAGAATCTGGTTCTTGTGGGGATCCAGCGCAGGGGGGTGGAGATCGCGGACCGCATCCGGTCGATCATGGAAGAAAAGACCCCGGGTGTCCTTCCCATGGGTAAGCTGGATATCAATCTCTACCGCGACGACTGGACAGCCCGCAGCGGAGTGCCGTCCATCAACAGTACACATCTGCCGTCCAGCATCAAGGATAGGGATATTTTACTCGTTGACGACGTCCTGTACACCGGGAGGACCATTCGGTGCGCCCTGGAAGCGATACTCGATTTTGGCCGTCCACGCAGTGTCCGTCTCTTGGTCCTGGTAGACCGGGGGAACCGGGAGCTGCCCATCCAGGCGGATTTTATCGGTAAGAAGGTCCAAACCAAACCGGAAGAGCACGTGGATGTGCTCGTCCGGGAACTCGATGGGCAGGACAGGGTGGTTATTCGGTCAAACACCATATGACCGCGCTGGTGCCATTTTTTTATCCTGCTCTTCTGGGTTGTTTTTCTGGACGGAATTTTTGGCAGGGGGGCTTTCCCCAGGGGGGTCCTTGGCTCCCACGCGGGCCTCTCTATACTATCTCACGCAGGCGTATGGCTTTTTTAGAACATGGCAGTCGAGTTGACCGGCGGTAACAGGGGCGTCCTTTCGGTGTCACTGTGAACGGGAAATTTATATGAAGCGATCTCGGATTTTTTACGATAATAGGGACTATGAACTCTTGGACATGGTGCGTGATGTCTTAAGTGACGATCTCTCTACGCACCAGATGCGCACCCTGCTCGGTCCCCAACTGCACCCCCACGGGATCAAGGAAATGGCGGCATCAAGCGGATTGCGTATTGCGTACGCGGCCATCCATCTTCTTGGTTCTCTCCAGAAGGGGCAGGCAAAACAACGTTTGCAAGCCCTGCGTTCCCTGTATGCCGAGGCCCTCTCAAGGGCCCATAGTACCCTGCGCAAGAATACTGCCCGGGTCCTTTTACAGATCATGAAGGAGCTTGTGAGAACCCAAGGGGACGACGACCATCGGCTGAAGTTGGCCAGGGACTTCAGGGCGGCGGCTTCGGGAAAACCGCGGATCATCAAGCAGGAACTGGCCAAATACCATCTTTTGGAGATGCCCGAAGAGTGGAACCAGATCGCCTTTGACCATCATGTGCACGACGTGAATACCAAAGGACGCAAATCCCCGACCCACTTGATAATGGATGCATGGATCAAGGGGATCCGAACCCTGACCGTAGTCTACTACAACTACGTCAAGCCAGAGGTGGTCAGCGAACTCCTTGAGGCGGCCTCCATTGTGGGAATGAAGGTCAGGATCGGTGTCGAGCTCTCCGCCCTGTTCCGGGGAAAATATATCCAGATCGTCTGGGCCCCGCGAGGATTTACCGACCAGCATGATTTTATCGGTTTTTTTTCCAAGATGCCGGTCCGGGAATTTTTCAAAGAGCAGGAACGGGTCTTTGCCTACCAGCAGCGGTATATATTCAGGACCATCGAGGTCTTCAACGGACGCCATCGCCCCGCGATCAACACGGCCTATGGTATCGATTTTCCGGAAATCGACCGGGAAGGATTCCTGGATTTCGTGGGCATCGGTCAGGTTTCCATGTTCCATCTGGCCAAATATATCTACACCCTACTTATGCCCCTGATGGAGGAACGGGTCGCCGGACTCCGGTCCGCCTACAGCAAGGCAGATGGCGAAGAACGGGAAAAGATCGATCTTTTGCTCAATGAGATGAACTGCATCGATTCGGAATCGATCATCGGTAGGTGGCTCGCGCCCCAAAAAAATCCGGAAGTACTCGATCCCTTGGAGTACCGTGAAGATCCTGATCTTCCCTCCCTGTTGCGTCTATCGGCTACAGAACTTTTGACCATGCTCGCCCATCTCCATTCAGGGTACAGGGCGACGCTGAAACTTACCAATCTCTTTGTCGAAGATGTTCTTGAAATCCTTTACGACTGCAAGGGGATGATCACCCATCTAGAAACCTTCAATCTCAAGGATGCCACCGAGGGAAAGATTGCACCCGACCTCGGTACGATCAACGAACTACAGCTCGCCCTCAACCATGGAAACGTCATCGAACTAAAAAGGATCGTCCATGCGATTATAGAAAAATTCGATCAGGCCCCGGCCGTTACTCCGGTTGCCACCCAGAATCCAAGAAAGGTGAAGCTGGTTGAAATCCTGTTTGATATCGAAAAATTACAATCCTACTATCGGGACCTGGCACTCAAGTCGAGGATCGGCAGTGATTCAACGGGACGTTCGAGACATCTGCACGGGATGGGGCTTGTCATCAAGGACACCGTGCCGGATCTCGGAAGAACCGAGAACGGGAACAGCAGAGAAACGCTCCCGGTGACCGCCACCGTGCACAAGAGAATGACCCTTGTCCCGAGAACCAGCTTCATGAAGCCGGCCAATGTCTGCTACAGGTTGTTGCGGCTTCTGCCCGGAGGGCGGCTTGGATATACGACGATCAGGGATTGGGTGGTGATGGACTATGGCCTCCACCCCGGAGTGTCCGGGAATATTGCCACCCTTGGCGGGATCCAAAAAGAGTGTGACAATGGGTTGTTCCTCGATAAAAAGGAAAAAAAGCCGGAGCGGTTGCCGTGCAAATATCTCAATAGCGGGCTCAAAAACGGTCTCAAGGTACTCATCGGGTTTGTCCCGGCCTTTTTGACATTCGCCCTGACCAAAAACTGGTGGCTGCTGGCCTATTTTGGCGCGTTCATCTGGTTTGGCATTACTGGTCTGCGCAACATTCTCCAGTCCGTTCTTGGCGGGGGGGGGACCAAACGCTCCCCCCTGCTGCGCTGGAACAGTTACGTGAGTTGGGAACGGATCACGGACTCCCTGTTTTTCACCGGTTTTTCCGTTCCCCTGCTCGATTATGTGGTCAAATCCCTATTGCTCGACAAAACCTTGGGCATCACTACCTCCACCAGTCCGGTTTTGTTGTATACGATCATGGCCCTGGCCAATGGGGTGTACATCACGAGCCACAATCTGTTCCGCGGACTGCCCAACAGTGCGGCTTTTGGGAATTTTTTCCGGTCCATTCTCTCCATACCCTTGGCAATCGGTTTCAACGCACTCATCGGATCCCTTCTGATGTTTTCTCAGGTCCCGTCCGCCAATATGATTCTCCAGCGCTGGGCAGCGGTTATTTCCAAGGCGGCCTCGGATTGTGTGGCCGGTGTCATCGAGGGGTTGGCGGACCGGGGCAATAATATGCGCATGCGGTTCTTGGACTACAAGGACAAACTCGCCCAGCTTTTTGAAACCTTTTCCTGTCTTGAGCTCCAATGCCCGGAAGTCGATCTTCTGGAGGTCCTGAAGTCTCCCAAGGAATTTCTCTGTCTTATTTCGACCCAGGGGAAGGAACTCGAAACCCTTCTCTGTGTCCACGCTTTGGATTTTTTGCATTTTTGGATGTACCAGCCCCGGTCGCGCAGTATGCTCAAGCGCCTTATGCAGAACATGTCCAAGGATGAGCGCAGGATTTTTGTGGGGTCCCAGAAAATCCTGCTGCGGCAACGCGAGATCAGCCAGATATTTCTCGATGGTTTGGTGGGCAAGAATTTCTCAAAACCTCTGGCCTTTTATCTCGATAGATCAGAGGAATATCTTGAGGCTTTGTCCCGAATGAACGAACGGATCGAACAGAGCCGGGGGGGCAGGGGGCTCCGTTTTGCGCCATTGACTGCGTTGTTTTCTCGGGGGGGATAGGGGAGCAATGGTCCATATCAAGCATAAAAAAAAGGACGTGTGGTAAACGTCCTTTTTTTTATGCGCGGAATCCTCCCCTGTTTGGAGGGGGGTGCGGAAAGGGGCACCGGTTACATGAGCCCATGTTCCTTGAGGATCACCGTAAGGGCGGCCAGGTGTTCCTGGGAGAGGGGGGTCATGGGCAAGCGCAGGGTTGGCTCCATTTTTCCCATCAGGGAAACCGCGGTCTTGACCGGAATGGGGTTGGACTCAAGGAACATGGCCCGATTGAGGGGGGCCAGTTCGTAGTGCAGTGTTCTGGCGGTCTTCCAGTCGTTTTTGCGACAGGCCGCACACATTGCGCTCGTCTTGGCCGGTTCGATATTTGAGATGACCGAGATGACCCCTTTGCCCCCAAGGGCCAGCAGGGGAAGAATGGTGAAATCATCACCGGAAAGGATGGCGAAGTCCAGGCCGCATTCCTCAACGACCACGGCTGCCTGTTTCATGTCTCCGGTCGCCTCCTTGACGCCTATGACCGTGGGGATTTCACGGGCCATGCGGCCGAGCGTGGCCGGGAGAAGATTCGTTCCCGTACGCCCGGGGACATTGTATACGATCATGGGGAAAGCAACCGCCTCGGCAATGGCCTTGAAGTGGGCAACTATACCGTCCTGGGTCGGTTTGTTATAATATGGGGTGATCATGAGCGCACCGTCGGCCCCAGCGGATTTGGCAAACCGGGTCAGTTCGATGGCCTCCTGAGTATTGTTGGAGCCGGAACCCGCCAGAACGGGGACCCGGTTTTTGACCTGATCGACACAAATACGGATGACCTCTTTATGCTCTTCATGGCTCAGGGTGGCTGATTCTCCGGTGGTCCCGCAGGGAACCACCCCGTCGATACCCGATTCGATCTGCCATTCAATGAATGCCCGATAGGCTTCTTCATCGATACCCCCGTTCTTGAAGGGGGTCACAAGGGCGGTCAAAGCGCCTTTGAATTCCATTGGTACCTCCTCTTGGAGATGATGGGTTGATAAAAGAAAATGGTTTGCTCTCCAGTGTTTCCTGCGTGGGGAGGACCCTATGTCCCACCCTGGATCGAACACGCAACCCCAGAAGACCCCATCCGGCAATATGGTGTGGCGTGGCCGATCGATGCCCGGACATTTTTCCGGTGCACAAATATGCCTGGCCCATCCATGCTGGGGGCACGGATCCTGCCCGGGGGGGGGAAGAGTATGCCGGACACCCTGGACCGAATAAAAGATGGTCGTATCGCTTGGTCGGTTTTACGGGGAATCGAGACCGAAGACCGTTGGGTAGAGGGTTCCGGTAAAGACAATGGTTGCCTGTCCCTGGAGAAAGATGTCCTTGTTTTCGATATGTACTTGCAGCTTTTCTCCCCCCGATGTGGTCACGCTGACGTGCTTGGAACATTTACCCAGGGCATGGGCCACGTATACCGAAGCGCAGGCCCCTGTTCCACATGCGTATGTCTCGTCTTCAACCCCCCGTTCATAGGTGCGTAGGAGGATGTGGTCCGGATCGAGGATCTTGACGAAATTGACGTTGGTCCCGTGTGGGGCGAAGCGTGGATTGTACCGGATGGAGCTGCCCAAGGTGCGGATATCGATTTTTTTGAGATCATTGCTCACAAGCACGGTGTGGGGAACCCCGGTATTGACGAAATGGACCTGCATGGTCTCCCCGTTGTCCTTGGGGATGGTCATGTCCAAATTGAGGGCCTGGGGTTTCGTCAGTTGGACCTTCACCGTGTTGTTTTCGGGGAGGATTTCAGCCTTTATGGGACCGGCATCGGTCCGGAAAACCTGCGACACGCCTGCGATACCCAGTTCATAGGCGAGCCGGGCCACGCACCGTGACCCGTTGCCGCACATTTCAGCTCTCGATCCGTCAGCGTTGTAAAAATGCCACACATAGTCGACGGATTCTTCCGGGGTGGGCTGATCGATGAGGATCAACCCGTCAGCACCGATGCCGAAGGCCCGGGGACACAGTTTTTTGGCCCATGTTTCCATCTCGGACAATCCCAGCTTTATGTGGCGGTTGTCCATGAGAATGAAGTCATTGCCGCTGCCCTGCATCTTGAAAAAGGCAATGCCTTGACCAAATGGTGTGATCATAATCTATGTTTCCTTATCAAACGAATGGGTCGATGGGATAGGGTTGGGAATGAACCAAGAAAAAAATGCGACAAAAAAACGAGAGGTACAGGTTCCAGGGTCCTTTGGGGCTGTTTTGGCATATATGTGCACCGGGTAAAGGACCCAGGGGCAAACCGGATGGGGCCATGGATGTCAATTCCCCCGGCAGGCTTGGTAGGTCGGGATGTGCCGGGATTTGGCAACGGTATACAGGGGAGAGAGGATCTTGACCATCGCGGGATTGTCCTGGACCCTCTCATTGAGCACGACGAGTTTTGTCGAAACATGGTCGGCAATCTTCCATGTGTGTGGATTGGTCGAGGGAGGGAAGGCCGCGATACTGATCTTGGTGATCGTTCGACCTTTGCTGTATGCCCGGGTCCAAAGGGTTGCCTGGTTGTCGGAAAACGAAGAAACAAGTCCACCTCCGGGTCCGCTGCCAAGGAGAAGATCACAGCTTCCCCCGTGCCTTTTGATGAACCGACGTTCTGCTTCTCTTCCCCAAGAACTGATGCCGACAATGATAGCCCCCGGATGGTCTGTCCGGAGTTGTTTTAGACGAGCGACCAGGTTCTTGAGCATGGCTTGACGGGGAACTTGGGTGGAAGGGGCTACCGGAAAGACGACAACCTCGATCCGACCGTTTTTTGTATGCAGTTCATGGATCCCGGGCCGGGATCCTGCCTGGAACCATGTTTGGGGCTGTTGGTCGCTCAGGGGGGCAAAGGCGAACGATTCTTCGGGGGCGAGGACCCCAAGGGTGTACCCCAGATGATCATACCCCTTAAAAAGGGGGAGCAAATTCTGGGGGTCAACGCGGGACGAACCGTTGTGCTTGGTGAATTCATAGGGACCGGCAATACGCAGGGTGGATCCGCTGTATGGCGTGGAAAAAATTGTGGCCCGCCGGGCCATCCCTCCCAGGGTTTTTCCTTGTCAGGCCTTGGTGGTCCGGTAGTGTCCCCAGGTATTGGCCGTATACAAAATGGTCGCCGCGGGCGCCGACCAGGCATGCCATGGACAGGCAAGCAGAAAGAACAAAAGAGACAGGCCCACTGGGCGCAAGAGAGGCATATGAAGGATCTTTTTTGTTTAGTTGTTCAAAAATTCTTTGAGTTCCTTACCGGGACGGAAAAACGGGAGTTTTTTGGGCCTGACATCCACTTTCTCGCCGGATTTTGGGTTGCGTCCTTTGTAGCCTTCGTACTGCTTGATCTTGAAACTCCCAAATCCCCTGATTTCGATCCGGTTCCCCTCCAGGAGTTCGTCCCGGATGGTATCGAAAAATGTCTCTACGACCGTGACTGCCTCGTCCATGGAGATATCATTTTCTTCTGCCAATGTTTTGATCAATTCGCTCTTGTTCATGACATCGCCCTCTGTGTGGAAGTTGAACGTGAAAAAATCCGCCTGAAGTCACTTTAATATTCTCAAGTATTGCTGATAATTAAAGAGAAGGTCAAGTCTTTTATAAAAAAAGGAGAATTCTTTTGGAAAATCCCCTCTCTTCTCTTCCGTGATGGGATACCTGCCTTCTCCCGGTCTCAGGTTTGGTATTGGTCCGGGTAGTATCTGGGTTTGAGAATGGAGGATCTGGCGATGAGCTGGCCCAGGGCCGTACGCTGCCGGTGCAGTGACTGGGCGATATTGTGTATGTCCAGTGCGGCTGGACTATGGGGGGCATATTGGAGCAGGGGCTCTTGACGCCGCACGGATTGGGTCACGGTTGGGTCATGCCGGACCATTCCCAGGAATTGGATTTTTAGCTGGAGGAAATGATGACAGGCCTCATAGAGCCGATCAAAAGTCTGTTTGGCCTCTTGTTGGGAGCCGGCCATATTGACGATGACCTGGAAGGTCTTGACCCCATGCTCGCCGGCGAGGATTTTGATCAAGGCGTAACTGTCCGTGAGGGATGTGGGCTCCGGCGTCAGAATGACGATACGCTCCTGGGACATGGACGCAAAAGAGAGGACCGTCGGGCTGATCCCGGCTCCGAGGTCGAGCATGAGGTAGTCGTAGCCATGGAAGAGGGTATCCAGTTTGTGCAGCAGGAGCGACTGGACGTCTTCGTCGAGTTCGACCAATTCCGCAATGCCCGATGCCGCGGGCAGCAGATCCAGTCCCAGGTCGTTGACCCCGACCACGACATCTTCGGGGGGAACGTCTCTGGTTATGATATCCTGGATATTGGTTTGCGGGGAGATGCCCAAAAGGACATCCATGTTTGCCAAACCGAGGTCGGCGTCCATGATCAACAGACGGTGGCCGAGCTGGGACAGGGCATACCCGAGATTCAGGGACAGATTGGTCTTACCGACGCCCCCCTTGCCACTGACTATGGACATACTCATGGTTGTATTGGTTGTGCTCATGGATGACTGATCCGGGTTGGGTTATTTTTTGGCGAAGAGAAACTTTTTTTCTTCCTGCATGACTAGAGTGTCGTTCCGGACCGGTTGCAGATCCAGGAGGGGCGCGGTTTCAAAGATGTTTTTCCCCCTGGCTTTGGCTTGGTAGAGTGCCTTGTCCGCAGCCTGGAAAAGTTGCGGGGGCGTGAGCCGTTCCTTGCCTCTGCTCGTTGCCAGCCCCATGGAGCACGTGGTTCGAATGGGGACATCCATACCCACACAGGCGACCTGCAGGGCCCTGATTCCGGACTGGAGGCGGTGCAGGAGACGCTGGGATCTGACCAATCCCGTGCCCGGTAGAATGAGTGCGAATTCTTCCCCCCCAATACGGGCCGGAATGTCCGTTTGTCTGAGCACGTGGATCAAAACGCCGGCCACTGCCTTGAGGACCTGATCGCCACACAGATGGCCGTAATCGTCGTTGATCTTCTTGAAATCATCGAGATCGATGATGCATAGACTGACCGGATTTTTGAACCGGTAAGCCCGCTCGAGTTCGCGTTGTAGGGTGATCTCGAACACCTGGCGGTTGGGAAGTCCGGTCAGGGGGTCATGGTCTTTCTGGAAGGCCAGCCGATCGAGTTGGTCCTGTATGTGTTGCAGAGAGGAGCTATTGTCGTGCCCCATGGGGACCGCAATCCACTGGGGGAATCGTTCCAGCCCGCCCTGTTCTTGCCATTTTTCCGGTGCCACTCCCTTGATGATCCTGACCAATGCCAGGATATCCCCCTGGGGATCTTTGGCCCGGGAGGATCTGTCGGCGGCTTCGATCTGTTTGTTCAGGGCCTCGAGATCTTCTAGGATATTTTGCAATGTGTCGCGCATCGAAGCCCTTAGCGTGGGTTATGAATGTTCGTGCAAAAAAAGCAGGTGGGATTGGATAAGTCCATCGAGATCGCCTCCCAGCACGGCATCGACATTGGTGATTTCCGTGTTGGTCCTGTGGTCCTTGACCAATCGGTAGGGATGCAGGGTATAGGTCCGGATTTGGCTTCCCCAGGCAATGGCCGTTTTGGAGTCGTATTCGGCCTGTTTCTCCCTCTCCATCCGTTCGAGTTCCTGCTCGTACAGTCTGGCCCGTAGAATTTTCAAGCATGTGTCCTTGTTCTTGAACTGGGACCGCTCACTCTGGCACTGGACAACGATGTTCGTGGGGAGATGGGTGATGCGGACCGCGGAACTGGTCTTGTTGACGTGTTGTCCCCCCGGGCCGCTGGACCGAAAGATGTCGATGCGGATGTCCTCTTCGCGGATGTCGATTTCGATATCCTGGCCTATCTGGGGACAGACATCGACCGATGCGAACGAGGTGTGTCGCCGTCCGGAGGTGTCGAACGGGGAGATGCGGATCAACCGATGGATTCCCTTCTCGCCTTTGAGAAGACCATACGCATAACCACCCGTGATCTGCAAGGTCACGCTCTTGACCCCTGCCTCATCACCGGGGATATAATTGAGATACTCCAGCTTGAATCCCTTGTTCTCCACCCATCGCGAGTACATCCGCAGGAGCATCTCTGCCCAATCCTGCGAATCGGTCCCGCCGGCCCCGGGGTGGATGTCCACGATGGCGACCGCGTCATCGTGGGGGCCGGAGAGGAGGGTTTCCATTTCCGCCAAGCGCAACCGGCTGTCGAGATCGTCTATTTCACCCTCCAGGACACCGAGGGACTCTTCACCCGGATCCTCTTCGGCCAGTTCCAGCCAGTCCTGTACGTTGGTCCTCGACCGCTCTAGGCCTTCCCATTTTGCGATTTCCTCCTCGAGCTGGGTTTTTTCCTGCAAGAAGGGGGTCAATGCATCGGGGGTGTCCCATGCGCCCGGCTGTGCAAGCCTGGCCTCGATTTCTTGGAGCCGTTCCTTTTTGCCCGTGAGGTCAAAGCCGCCTCCAGATGGAAGAGAAGGAATCGAAAAGGTCGATGGCTCTATTTTTTAGATCTGCGTATTGGAGCATATTACCAAAATGTTTTGTGTTGTATGGGTGGTCCGGTGCGTTGGAGCGCGGTGAGCGGTGGCTCTTTTTGTCCCGGAGAGACGGAGTGGTCGCCACTGTCTCCGACGGGGTCATCGCCGCCAGCTGGACCGACCACGGTGGGCGTACACCGCAAGGGCCAGGGCAAGAAAAACGAACAACCCCTGTATATATCCATAGTGGTCATGGTACCAGGTTGTTGTGTCGATGGGGACGACGCCATCGGTTACAAGGGTTTGTTTGGTGAATAACGCAGAAGTATTGATGATATGCCCATGATTGTCAATAAAAGCGGAGATACCGGTATTGGTCGATCGGATCATGTACCGGTTCTGTTCAATCGCTCGGAGTACGCTCAAATAGAGGTGATGGAGCGGGGCGGACGATCTGCCGAACCATGTGTCGTTGCTGATGTTCACGAGGATGTTCGCGCCCTGTTCGACCGCGTCCTGGGCCAGGCCGGGAAAGATGGCCTCGTAGCAGATGAGGACTCCAAGGGAGAGATCGTTGTGAACGAGCGGAAGCGCCGATGTTCCCGGGGAAAAGTCCATGGCACCGACAACGAGCTTTTGGACGATGGGAATGTATCGCCCGAGGGGAATATATTCGCCAAAGGGAACGAGGTGGCGTTTGTCGTACCATGAGGAGATCGATCCCTCGGGGGTGACGAGAAAGGCCCGGTTGAAAAGCCGATAGCCCAAGGGGGAGTCGGTTGTTCGGGTGTATCCCGGGGCCCCGAGGATGAGCAGCGTGTTGGTTGTCCTGGCAAAGGCGGCCACCTGCTCCTGTAACGGATTGTTTTCCTGGAAATAGAAGGGCATGGCCGTTTCCGGCCAAACGAAAATGGTTGGCCGGTTTGTCCGGGCCGGCTTTTTTGAGAGCTGGATGTAGGTGTCTATGGTGGCGTTTTGGAAGGCCGGGTCCCATTTGTGATCCTGGTCTATCCCCCCCTGAACGATGACAGCACGTGTTTTGCCATTTTCCGGGGATGGATCCTGTGTGAGGGCCGGGAGTGCGAGCAGGATGAGTCCGGCAGCGATGCCGATGGCTGCCCCGTGGTTTTTCGGGATGTGGCAGAACCAGAGCGAGAGGGCCACGATCGCACCGGAGAGTCCATAGGTTCCGATATATTCGACGGATGAGACCGCCCAGGGCCAGGGGGAAAATGCCGATGGGAGAACGAGCCAGGGAAAGCCGGTCAGCAGCCATCCCTGGGCCATGTCCAGACATGCCCAAACCGAACCGGCGAACAGCCCTAAAAGGGGCCAGGCGAGGGCGTCCTTGAAGCGGTGGACCACAAACGCATACGCGGATGTATAGATGCCCAGAAACGAACCAAGAACGAACGGGCAGGGCAGGGAGAGGGCCAGGGGAACATGCCCGTAGCGGTGGACCGGAATGACGACCCAGTAGAGGCAGCACGTTGCTGCAGCAGCTCCGATGATCCACCCCCGCATGGCCGCCTGTTTGGACGTGGATGAACCCATGGCGGTGAGGGAAAGGCCCACGGGAAAAAGCAGGACGGCAAGAGGAATGTGCCAAACGGGGTTGGCGAAACCAAACCAGGCGCCCAATATGGACATGAGGGCAAGAGAAACAAAGGATGTCGTGGGACGCAAACAGAGAGCACCGGTCATGGCATACCCCGGAGTCCACGGCCTGTGTTGGGCCCGGCAACTGCCGGCACGGGAATGGCCGGGACCGGAATGCGGTCTTTGGGAAGATGCGGGGATTCAGGCCGCATCGTTTTCTTGGGGAGAGACCAGGACCCAGAGGATATGTTTCTTGTCCGCCTCTTTGATTTCAAAGCTATGGTCATCGATGACCAGCCGTTCCCCCTTTTGGGGAACCTTCCCGGCGTGCTCGCACAGGAGCCCGCCAATGGTTTCCACCTGCTCAGAGACGAGGTTGATGGAACATTCCTCCCGGATGGAGTCCAGGCCCGTCCTGCCGGCGATGAGCATGGTCCCGTTCTCGAGGCACTGGATCTCTTCGGGTTTGGGTATATCGTATTCGTCTTCGATCTCACCGACGATCTCTTCGATGACGTCTTCAAGGGTAACCAGTCCGGAAGTGCCCCCGTACTCGTCCAGGGCCACGGCAAGATGGATTTTTTTCGCTTGGAATTCGAGGAGGATATCCCGGACATTCTTGGTGTCAGGGATAAACAGCGGTGGGCGGATGATGCTTGCCGGATCCACCTTATGGTTTTCCGGATTGACAAAAAATGGCAAAAGGTCCTTGGCATGGATGAGACCGATGATATTGTCCTTGGACCGGCGGTAGACCGGGATGCGGGAATGGCCGCTCTCGATGATCAGCCCCGCGATATCCTTGAGGGACTCGTTTTCCTCGGCACAGGTCATCTCGGTCCGGGGGATCATGATCTCGGTGACCTGCTTGGAATCCAGGCGGAGGACGTTGAGCAGCATCGAGACCTCATCGTTCTCGATTTCTCCATCCTCGTTCGCTTCTATAATGACCTCTTCGATAGGGGTGTCCTGGCGATATCCGAAGAGCTTTTGCAGCTTGTTCCAGAAGTTCCCATGTTCCGGGCCGTCTTCCATCCGATCTCCTTGGTTTGGTGATGATTCCGAGCGGATTCCATATCTCGTGGTACGGAAAAAAAGGAACCTCGAAAAAACGGTTTTATATTGGAAAAGAAATCCGGGCGCAACAAGCAAACTGGGACATTGTTGCGATTTTTACTCCCAGTCCTGTTTGTCTTGTTCCTGCTGGCGGAATAGATCGACGTGGTGTTTGAACACCCAATTTCCCACCTTGGGATGGCCCTCTTCCTGGAGGAGGGGACGCCAGGTGATACGGCTACCCAGGCTGTTTTCAACCGTTCCATGCATGGTGAATTCCATGCCCATGGTCACTTCTTTGGTGACCTGGTTGTTGAGCAAGAGCTGGATTTTTCCCAGGAGATACAGGCGTAGATCCGTCCCCCCGGGGTCGGCAAGACGCAGAAAAATGAACACATCGGGACTCCGGTTGTTCTGCAGATATGTCTTGGCCCGTTCGTTGTCCTTCAGGACGATCCTGCATCCCCCGGCGGAGATGTCTTTGATGGCAAGGCCCGGCAAAGAGGATCCTTCGGTTCCGGTATGGTGGTTACCCATTGGTTGGCCCCATGTGGATGGCCCGGCATGGTCTTTTTGACGGGGTTCATGGCGGAAAAACCATATCTTGGTTTCAGTGATGGACGATGGGGGCGGGGCGAAACGGAAATGCATCCGGCGTTGGCCCAGGCGGATAGTTGGGGGGAGCTCGGTGCGCAGATGGTTGATCCCCTGGCCCTGGGGCTCGATGGCCTGTACGGTGGATTCGAACGTGTAGAATGTCGGAGCCTTGGTATTGTGTGCCAGGGAGAAGAAAACTTCGATGGACCGGCCGACCCAGCCCCTTCTTGGAGAAGCATAGCCGGGCAACTCCAAAAGCATGTTGTCCGCGTCCACGGAAACGAGGGTGCAAAAGATCCCTTTGCTTTTGATGACGTTGCCCTTGAACATCATCTCGAAACGGGTCCGCCGGGCGAGGCATATTCCGAGTAAGTCAATGATCTCATTGGGATTTTCTACGCTTCCAAGGGGCTTGGGTCTGCGGAGGCGTGCCGACACCAGTCGGTAGACAATCCCGACCCCGAGGATGCCCAATGCGCACCCGACCACCCACGCCAAAACGATGATCAGTTCCGCGTTGATGCCTGTGGAGGCAAAGGAATCCCTGAATTGGCCGGAAAAAATGGACTGTTTTGCCAGGAAATTCATGGGCTGGTCTTGGGCATGATGGGTTGGTTACAGGGACCGATCAGTGTGTACAACGTGTCTATCCGTTTTTTTATCCAATGTTTTCTCTCCTGGTTCCTTTCCAGGGCCAGGCTGAGTTTCCAGTCCTCAATGAGAAAGAGGATCCATCCGCGGGAACTATCCACGTCATGGGCCTGGCCGATAAAGATACGGGCCCACTTCCCGTCTCCGTCTTCTGTTGAGAGTATGGCTTGTTGCGCGGCCTTGCGCCCATATACAGAAACGAAAAGGGGATCGTCCATTGAGAGTAACGAGTCGTGTATGGCCCGCCACTGGGAATCGGCGAGTAATACGTCCATGTCCAGATCGGTTGTTGTCTTGACCGGCCGTCCGGACGCGTCGAAAAGTAGACCACAATCCAGACCTTGCTGTGAAAAAATATTCGCTTTGTCAAGTAGATGGGGATAATTTATCCCGAGGTAGGCGTGGAGTTTGTATGCGAGGATATAGGTCCTGGCTACGGCACAGAAGTTGTCCCTGCGCAGAAAATACTCCTCGGTCCTTGAAAAGAGGGAACGCGCTGTTGCCCATCGTCCCTGGAGGAATTCCTGGATGAAGTCCTGACGGAGCGAAGGGGCCTGGGAAAGGACCTCGGCCGGAGGATAGGGGGTCCTTGGTTGGGTGCTCAAGGAACAGCCGCAAACAAGGAGCACGGACAATACAACAGTTGCTCTGCGCCATATGCGGTGGATGGATCGGATGGTCATGACGGGACCTTGTTCCTCTGTTATGGACTCGGATAGGTGTATGTGTTCCGTGGTTCTTTGCGGGCAAAGGGCCAGGTATTCTTGAAACGTTCCAGGAGCTCGTTGCCAAGACGGATCGTGTACTCACCCTGACGGCGTATACCCACGAGGTCTGTCGTGGCGTTACGTACATCAGAGCTGATCTGTTCGATGTTTTCCAGGGTCGGTCCAAGTTCCTCCTGTAATCTCTGGAGGTTTTTGATGAAATCCTGTCCGTCCCGGATTATGGCCACCAGTTCGTCCTGGATGGGCTTGAGATCATCTACCCTGGTCGTGGCATTCTGGACGAGCAGGTCGATGCTCTTGATCGCATGGTCGGTCCTGGCAAGGATCGAATCCATCTTTTGGACGGGCCGGGGATCCTGGGTCATGTAATACAACAATCCCTTATTGCGGAGGATGACGTCGGTGATTTCCTCGGCATTGGCCAGGACCGACTGGACGTGGCCATCCTTGTCAATGAAGCTGTTGGTTATCGTCCGGATATTGGCTACGATCTCCTTGAGATTTTGTATGACAGGTTCGGCTTCCTGGATGAGTTCGCTCAGCCCGGCCACCTTGGAAAGGGGCAGGGTGTCTCCCTCTTCAAGGAGGGGGCTGGAGTCAGTGCCGGGAATGAGTTTGAAATAGGGGTTGCCGATGATCCCCTCTTGGTCGAGGATTATTTTTGAGTCTTTGTGGAACCATTTGTGATAACGGGTCAAAATTTCCAATTCTACCTTGATGTAGCCGATGTTGTCCAAATGGACCTTTTCCACGTTGCCGATCTTGAACCCGGATAGGCGCACTGGAATGCCCCGTTCGATGTTCTCACCGGTTGTGCTGACGACAAAATAGGTCATTCTGTCGGCAAAGAGTTCCTTTTTTATTCCAACGTAAACCACCACACTGACGACGGCCGCGATGACGGCAACAAGGAACATGCCCACACGAAATTCCATGGTCGTAAATTCCTGGGCCATAGACTATCCACCAAGGCGAAAGGTTGGAAAACCGAAATGGTCATAAGCCACAGCCGATTGCCGTGTTGTTGCAATCCATACGGTGAAGCGGCGGTTGAGAACCGCGTTTGCCCATACGATCGTGTCCACGGTCCGGATGGGGGGGGAGGGCAGAAAAATCGTGGTGTTGCCGTCGCACAGTCCCCGCAGGAGCTGACACAGGACGACCTCCCGTTTTTCCAGGGATTCCTTGCGCAGTTCCAAGATCGGCACAAGTCCCAGTGAGCCGATGTCGTCGTATATGCGCGCAGTTACGGTCTGCATGGGAAGATTTTCCCGGTACATGGCCCCAAGAACGATATTTTCAAGGATGCTCAGGTTGGATAGCAGCGGAAACATCGTGCCGAGGATCCCCACGCTCGATCGGGCATCAAGTATTTGCGTGGTCAGCAGTTCCACCTGGCCTTCATCGTCACCGATAATGAGGGTATCGGTTTTCTCGGCCGCTAAAAGGGTTTTGAAGTTGTCCATGGGTATCTTGGATCCTTATCTACCATCCATTGAAAACGATTTCGATGAATATGATCGCGCCGGCTGTATGCATCATGCCACGGATGAGCTTGATCGGGACCTCTGTGAAGGCGTGACGGACGGTTATCCCCTTTTCCAGTGCGATGAGCACCACCGCAAGCCCCATAAAAAATGGTTTGAAAACCATGGGGACAATGCTTTTAAGGCTCACTGCATACAGAATCTGGTCCAGATAATTGTCAAAGGTGATGTCATGGAAGTAGCCTAGGGTAAAATATCCCCCAAGCAGGGCGACAAGGGAAAAGACAACGGTGAGGCAGGGGCCGGCGATGGCAAAGGCGAGTATCCGTGGGAGATAGAGGTAGGCATCGATGGAGATGCCAAGCATGTTCAGGGTATCGACTTCCCGGTTGATCTTCATCAGGGCCATCTCGGAAAGGACCGCCGATCCGGAGCGCAAAAGCAGGACCATGGTGCACAAAAGAGGGCCGAGTTCGTGTGTGATGGAGAGTATGAGATATTTGCCGATCTGGCCATAGGCATTGAGGCCGGTTAAAAAATCAAGAAGATAGTTGACGGTGATCGATCCGATGACCAGGGCGGAGAGACCGACAATGGGGATGGCCTGCAGGGCTGTAAAATAGAGCTGCCTGACAATGACCCGAAAAACGGCATGGTTGGTCACTGCTCCGTGGAAAACGGAATGCACGGCCCCCCGTATGATCGTGGCGATGACCCACCACATACGGGTACTTTCCAGGGCCCATCTGCCCAGCTGGGAAACAAAGAGGGGGTGCATGGTGTCTGCCTATACCGAAACCATTTGGTTGAAAAGGAAAAACGCAGGTTTGTACAGGAACGGTTAGAGCACACCGAGTTTTTTGAGATGGATCTCAAGGCATGAGATGGCGGCCGGGGTGACACCGGAAATCCGGCTTGCCTGCCCCAGGGTTCGTGGGCCGATGGACGTGAGTTTTTCCACGACCTCATGGGAGAGCCCCGGAATATCGGCATAGGATATCTCTTGGGGCATGGGGATGGATTCCAATCTCCCTGCCCGCGCCACGAGCTCTTTCTGGCGTACCAGATAGCCCTGGTATTTACATTCGATTTCCGCTTCTTCCAGGGCGTCTTGGGGCATGTCGGCCAGGTTTGGCCATAGGCAGGCCAGGGATGCGATAGCCACAGCGGGTTGTCGGAGAATATCCTGCAGGCGGACGCTTTTTTTGGGGGGAACAGCCCCGATGGCCCGGAGTTTCTCCCGTGTCGGTGCGTCGGGGCGGACCGTGACCCCGGAGAGCCCGTCCATGATTTCCCCGATCATGGATTTTTTTCGGGAAAAGATTGCCCATTGGGCGTCCGATACCAGGCCGAGCTCCCTTCCGGTGGGGGTCAGGCGCAGGTCGGCATTGTCCTCGCGCAGGAGCAAACGGTGTTCGGCACGCGAGGTGAACATCCGGTAGGGCTCGCTGGTCCCTTTGGTCACCAGGTCGTCGGCCAGAACGGCCATATAGGCCTGGTCTCTGGACAACAGGAACGGAGGCTCTCCCGTATGGGCGCAGAAAGCGTTGATCGCCGCCCATAATCCCTGGGCGGCCGCCTCTTCGTATCCAGAGGTGCCGTTGATCTGCCCGGCCAGGTAGAGACCCGCGATGGATTTGGTCTCAAAGGTCGGCTTGAGTTGGGTGGGAGGAATAAAATCGTACTCGATGGCGTATCCGGGACGGACGATGATCGCCCTTTCAAGGCCCGGAATGGTCGCGAGCATCTCTTTTTGCGTGTCCAGGGGCAGACTTGTGGGGATGCCGTTGGGATAGACCTCGGGATTGTCCACCCCCTCGGGTTCGATGAAGATCTGGTGCCGGTTTTTTTCCGGGAATCTGGCCACCTTGTCCTCGATGGACGGGCAGTATCTCGCCCCTGTTCCCTGGATCACCCCGGTGAATAGGGGCGAGCGCTCAAACCCCTTCCGGATCGCTTTGTGGGTCTCTTCATTGGTGTGGGTGATGTGACAGGGCAGTTGTTCCAGCCGGTTGGGTTTGGCGTGGAAGCTGAATTGCGGAGGGGGAACGTCGCCGTTCTGGATTTCCAGGGAGGCGGTGTCGATGCTTTCTTTGAGGAGTCTGGGAACGGTTCCTGTCTTGAGGCGTCCGAGCTCGAGCCCAGCCCCACGCAGAGAGGCGGAAAGCCCCTGAGAGGCCGGATCACCGAACCGTCCGCCGGGATAGTGGGAGAGACCGATATGGATGAGTCCCCGCATGAACGTGCCCGTGGTCAAGAGGACCCTGCGCCCGGGGATGGTTTCCCCTATGAGCGTTTGGACACCGTGCACGGTGTTGTCACGGACCATGAGACGCTCGACCATTGCCTGGCGGACATACAAATTGGTGGTGGCAAAAATGTCCTTTTTCACCACCTGCATGTAGGTATCGCGGTCCATCTGGGCCCTGGTGGCGCGAACCGCCGGTCCCTTGCGGGTATTGAGCGTGCGGAACTGGATCCCGGCCTGGTCCGCCCACCCCCCCATCATCGAACCGATCGCATCCATCTCTTTGACCATATGGCCTTTGGCCAGCCCGCCGATGGCGGGATTGCACGAGAGGTGCCCGATACGATCGATGTTGTTGGTCAGAAGAAGGGTTTGCAACCCCAATCGCGAAGCGGCCATGGCCGCTTCGCATCCTGCATGACCGGCTCCAACGACGATGAGGTCGAAAATTTCCGGGGGAGAAGGTTTCATAGGACTAGAAAAGCAGGCAGGCCATGACCTGTGCGTCCTTGATGGTGTTGGAGATGGAGGACTGTTCGTTGGGCTGATGGGCGTAGTTCATCAGGGTGCTCCAGACAACGGCGGCATAGCCCTGCCGGCGTAGAAAGGCGGCTACGGTTCCCCCGCCGATACCCTGGGCGCGCCCCTCCACCTGATATATCTCTTGGATGGCCTCTTTGAGCCGGACGACGATATCGCTCCCGGGTTCGGTGGCCGGGGCGGCGTCCTCGCGCTGGACAACCTCGAAATCGACGGAGACCGAGTATTCCTCGGCCACCTCGTCACCTAGGCGGCGCATGGCCCCAAGGACATCATCCACGTTGACATGGGGCAGGACGCGTGAATCGATGTACACCACGTCACGTCCGGGCATGGTGTTGATATTGTCCACGTTGGATTCTTTCTTGGTCGGAGTGAAGGTGGATATGGGGGGGACAAAGATGGGGTCCTGGTCTGGGAAAATTTCGTGTAGCCGGTCCAGCTTGAGGACCAGAGCGGAGACCCCTTTCAAACTGTTGATACCGAGGTGGGGCCTTGATGCGTGGCATTGCTTGCCGGTGACCGTCGCCTTGACCCACAGCTGGCTTTTTTCCGCGATTTCGATCATTCCGGAATCTGGAGCCCCCCCATCGGGGATCAGGAACATATCATTTTCGTTGAACAGGTTGGCGTGATCCTTGACCAGGGCGTCTAATCCGTAACGGCTTCCCGTCTCTTCATCGGCCACAAAGACAAGACCCAGATTGATCGACGGCGTGCCCCCCTTTTCCAAGAGTGCCTTGGCCAGCAGGAGGGATGAAACCAACCCCTGGTGGTTGTCCTCGACCCCTCTTCCAAAGATGAGGTCGCCCTCGCGGTGGAGCTCGAACGGGGGGGTCTTCCAGAGGGTTCCGTCACCAACCGGGACCACATCGGTGTGGCTTATTATCCAGAGAGTTCTTGAGGGATCCCTGCCGGGAATCCTGGCCACGATATTTGGCCGATACCCACAATCGACACGGTTGTCCGGAACCTTGATCTCGAGGATATCGCTTATATCAAGGGTCTTGAGGTATCCCAACAGGTAATCGGCCTTGTTTTTTTCTCCTTGGCCACCACAGGTTGGCCCCAGAGCCGGGATGGCAACGAGGTCTCGCTGCAGGGAAACGGCCTCTTCGGTTGTATCTGCGAGATGATCGATAATGGTTTGGAGCATGGGAGTACCTCGTGGTGGTGGACCTGGTGGATACACAAGCGAACGGATTGGTCAAAGAAAAATCCGGCAGGACCGACCTGCCGGATTTCTTCCTGGGCTTAGCGGTTGCGTGCTGCCCTTTTTGAAGCCTTCAACGGGTTGATCTTGACCTTGCCGCCCTTGTCGACACTGGCCTTGACGTGGGTGGCAAAATTGCAAGCCCCGTGGGCCCACTTTTTGGACGGTTCCGGATAACTCATGCAGTATTTTTCGCCCTCGTATTCCGCGATGCGATCGCATCCGTTGCATTTCTCATCGATGGGCAGCAGAGTAAATCCGTTGAACTGCAGTCCCTCTTCCGTTTTGACAGCGCCTTCAAAATAATTGGTTGCCATGGGATATTCCTCCTGATCCTTGCAAAAATATATGCCGCACGTTGTGCCTCGGGGTGCGGCCATCCATCAATCATCCCCAAGGCGAACATTATTATATGCTGCGACCGAAATCGTGCAAACTATTTTTCATTATCATATTTTGTCAAGAAGAAAATATGGTGGGGTAGGTGGACATTGCAGGGGAAGGAATCCAAAAGAATTTGTCAGCCGCCCCGCATGGGTATATACACGAGGCCGGCACCTTGACGGACAGCTTCCCCCCAAGGGGGGGGGCTTGATCCGCTGCGGAAAAAGGGTCCCATGGTCTTTGGGGGACTGTACAAAAGAAAAAACCGCACAGGAGATGATAATGGATCTGACGGCTATGATCGAAGAAATCAGGCAGCATCCGCATTCGGATGACATCGGCATGATCCTCTCGCATTCCGGATATGTCCGCCGCCGGTCACGGGGGGGGCAGGAGGTCAAAGGATTCCGGGTCGACGTGGATTGGGCCAAGTGTGACCAGGTGATCACGGAAGGCCGTTCCCTGCCGGGCATCGTCGATATCAAGCTCGCGTTCAATGCCGGCAAGGTCCTATCGGTAGGTGAGCCGGTCATGCTCCTGGTCGTTGCCGGGGATATACGGGATAATGTTTTTTCCTGTCTCGAAAAAACCTTGAACCGGCTCGAGGAGGTCGGGGCCAAGACCAAGAGGGAGATTTTTCTCGAACAAACGGAAGCATAACCGGGAGGGGATGTCCATGCGCTATCTGGTTGGTGTACTTTTTTTATTGATGGTAGTGCCCGTGTGGGCGGGCGGTGAGTATTTC
Organism: Desulfoplanes sp.; assembly: GCF_054921335.1. Taxonomy (NCBI): domain Bacteria; kingdom Pseudomonadati; phylum Thermodesulfobacteriota; class Desulfovibrionia; order Desulfovibrionales; family Desulfoplanaceae; genus Desulfoplanes; species Desulfoplanes sp. The sequence goes on from NZ_JBUDSQ010000003.1 coordinate 56,347, forward strand.
GCCTCGGACAGACAGGGGATTATTGACGGACTCACGACCGAAACCCGAACCCGGGGGCTGTCCACCCCGGGCAAGGTCCGTGCGCTCAGGGTACGCCCTGGTATGGAAAAATCCGAACGGATCGATCTGCAGGTGGATGGACAGCTTCCCACTGTCCGGATGCGTATTGAATTCGACAGAGACAGTGATGTGTTGCGGACGGCCTCCCTCCCTCTCCTCCATGAGTTGGGCGAGGCATTGAACGATCCCATGCTCATGGGCAAGGATATCCGTATTGCCGGACATACGGATTCCGACGGGAGCGGTGCATACAATCTCGATTTGAGCCTACGCAGGGCCGCGCGTGTGGCCGCCTGGCTCGACGAGCATGCCGGGGTAGACCCGGGTCTCGTGGAAATTGTGGGCTTTGGGGAGAATCTTCCCCTGGTGGCAAATTCCGGTCCGTCCAACAAACAGAAAAATCGCCGGGTCGAGATCAGTCTCAGATCGTTGGGGTTTGGGAAGGACGTGCTTGATTCCGGCCCAGGGGCTGGAGAACAATCCGGGGGCATGGCCTGGTAGAAGCGGATCTTCCCGGACCGGCTGCCGGTCCGGGAAGAGTGGATCAAGACGGTTTCCCGGACTCTTCCCCGGCTTCGTCCACGGAGATATCGAGGTCGTCCATTTCTATCTCCACGGTTCCGGAGGCGCAATGGGCCGCGGGGGGCTGTCTATCATCGTTCGGTCCGGCCCCATCGGTCGGTGGCTCTATGGTCAGTTCCGAAAGATCCACGGCGATCTGGTCGTCACCCTCTTCCGGGGCGGCATGGGCAGGGGCCTGCTGAAGGGGCGTGCTGTCGTGCGTTTTTGGTCCTTTCGAGGACATGGGCAGCTCGGGCTCTTCTTCGAGGCTGACGGATATCGGCTCCTCCTCTGGGGGGCGAGCCGTTGTTGTCGTTGCTGAACCGGTCTGGGCTGGCCGTGACTGTTCCGGAGCCCTGAGCATCTCTTCAAGACCGGGGACCAACAGATCATCGGATATCTCGGTCCCTTCGGATGGAGACGGGGGGGATGATCCGTCCTCCCGACCAGGGGGGGGGAGCTCTTGCCCGGGGGGGGACACGGTCATGGAAGGGGGCTCTTGGAACATCTCTTCCTCAAAGAGAAAGGTTTCTGTCTCCCCTGGTTTTTTCGACGCTGTGTCTTGGAAAACATCCTCCCGGTCTTCTTCAAGGACGAATTCTTCCTCGGCGGATCCTTCCGGATTGTTTTCAAGGGAAGGGGGATGGGATCGGGCCTCTGGGGGGGGCGGACCGCTCATCCCATTGGCGGATCCGAGCCAATCGCCCTTGGTCTCCTCTATCCACTGCAATCCGAGTTTCTTGCGGGGTGCCTCCCAGCTTTGTCCGCATTTTGGACAGGAATCCAGGTGATCGAACGAGTGATACCCACAATGTGTGCAGTACATACCCCACCTTCTATGGTTTGTGTTCAGCGGACTGCCGGGGGGAGCCGGATTGCAGACCCCAAAAGGCGATGCCCAGACACACGACCGCTGCTGTTTCCCAACGCAGAACCCGGTCCCCCAGGGAGACCCCCGTGCAACCATTCCCTTTCAGGATCTCTGTTTCCTTCTCGGAGAATCCGCCTTCCGGGCCGAGGATGATCAAAATATCGCCCTGTATCCGGGTGTCCTCGGGTGTGAGCAGCCTTGGGCAATCGGGATCTTCCCACAGGAAGATCCGGTTGGCAAAGGAATTGGTCGCCTCAAGGAGCCCTTCCAGCCCGGAACCATAGGTCGTTATTTCAGGAAGCCATGGATTGGCACATTGTTTGGCCGCAGCAATGCACCGGGCCGTCCATGTCTCCTTTACCCTGGATGGTACCCTGCCCTGGGAGAAATCTGATTGCCAGTATAAAATTCCCCAGGCCCCGAGCTCCACCGCCTTTTCCAGGAACCATCCCCGTTTGTTCGCCCTGTTCCAGGCCGGAGCGATCCAGGTACGTGTGGTCGGCATACAATGGGCGTGACTGGTCTGCTCTTCCAGCAATACCCTTTTTTTGGTGCACGAGGTCACCCTGAACACCCCTTCCCGGCCCTGCCCGTCGAATAGGCAGACCCTTGCGCCCACCGGGGTCCGGAGTACGGTCGTCAGGTGATGGGCCTCACTGCCCTCCAGGGTGAAGGGCGGGCCCCACATCCCCGGATGGAGATAAAATCTGTTTGTTCTGGACATCTCTTATAGTTTTTTTCGGGCTGTTCCCTGGGTGTAAAACGGCAGGGAAACTTTGTGGGCCTTGAGGACGGCGCGCCCTCTGATTTCAAAATCCGTTGCCGCGCTCTGTTCGGCCCGGACATAGGCCAGGGCGATGCAATGTCCAAGGGAAGGGGCAAAGGAGCCGCTGGTTACACGGCCGACCCTGGTGCCGTCGGGCAGAAAGACATCGTCCCCGTGCCGTGCCGACCGGCGTCCGGGAATGGCCAGGGGAACGATACGTTCACTGATAGTATTTTGGTAGGATTTTCCGATGTATTCAGCCTCTGATTTGAGAAAGAACCCACACCCGGCCTCCGCTGGGGTGTGTTCCGTATCCAGGTCCTGGCCATAGAGAGGGAGGCCGACCTCCAGGCGTAGGGTGTCCCTTGCCCCGAGCCCGGCCGGTTTGACATCGGGATGGTCGATGAACCGTTCCCATACCGAAAGGGCCTGGTCCGCGTCCATGTACAATTCATAGCCCAGTTCGCCGGTATAGCCGGTCCGGCTGATGAGTATGGATGTGCCGTCGAGGGTGCAGGTCGTGAATCTGAAATATCCCAGTTCCTTCCAGGGGCCTGGAATGATCGATGCGAGGACCTCCATGGATTTCGGGCCCTGGAGATCGATCTTGCCGGTCCTTGCGGATCTGTCCGTGATGGTCACCGAACCCGGCAGGTGGGAGATAAACCATTCATAATCGCTTTCGGTGCAGGCCCCGTTGACCACGATCATGAATTCATCCTCGTCCAATTTATAGATGATCAGGTCGTCGAGGATCCCCCCAAGCTGATTGAGGATGAAACCATACCGGCATTGGCCCGGGGACAGATTGTCAAGGTTGTGGGTGACGATGGTTGCAAGTGCTTGTGTTGCCCCGGCCCCCGTGACATGGAATTCTCCCATGTGACAGATATCGAAGAGGGATGCCTTTGAACGGGTGTGCTTGTGTTCGCCGAGGATTCCTTCGTACTGCACGGGCATTTCCCATCCTGCAAAGTCAACGAGTTTGCCGCCATTGTTTGTATGCCATCCGGTAAGGGGAGTGGTTGATAGCTGTCCCATGAGAGATCTCCTTGCTATGCTTGCTGGGTAGGTTATTCTGGATTGATGATACGTAGGTTGGATAATGTTATGGGGTGAAAGATCGGCTCACCGTTTGTCCATCCGTGATTTGCGTATGGCCTTGAGTTCGTCAACCAATGTGACCAGTCGACCGTAGAGTTTGCGGATATGCAGTCCGTATTTGGTCATGTTTTCTTCTTTGGTCTCAACATAGGTTTTACGCAAGTAGCGGTTGCCGATGGTCGCTTCACCAATGGCAATGGCCTTGGCCACCAGGGGATCGAAATATTGGACTATTTCGAATTTGAGCGTGGTCAGGGTCTGGATCATCTGTTCGAGCATCTGTTGATAGCCGATTTTTTTCCCCCGGAAAATCCGGTTGTGCAGGTTCTCTAGATGCTGTATTTTTCTTGCTTGCTGGATATGGGAGCAGGTCGACCTGACCTCTTGGTGCAATTCCCGGAGTTCGGCGAATTCATCACTGTATAACGGGTTGAGCAGGTAATGGTTGAGGACCTTGCTCACATTGGCGTAGAATTCGTTGGAATATCCGATGATTCTTCGTTGGTGTTTTGTCAGCCATGCCTGGAGGAACTTGAGGCGGTTGGCATGGGAATCGGTATTTTCGACGATCTCTTGTCGTTTATATTTTATTTTTCCCTTGAATTCCCCGCGTACAATGTCGTTGAGCTGCAGGGTCATCGAATAGGTGTCCTTGACAACGTTCCGGGATGTGCAACATTTTCCTGTTTTCGGGTGGATGATCTCCTGCTTGAGAACGGACAGGGCCCTGTCCTGCCGCACGTTGTTCCGCCCATATTTGTGCTGGATATAGGTCACTCTCAGGATGATGGCCTTTTTTTGCGGATGGATGAGGTATCCATGGTCCCTGAGGAAATCGATGACGTCCTTGTGCTGTTTGGAAATGTCCACAAGGGCAATTTTTTCGACCCGGGGATAGTTCTTGTTCTGCGCATGGGAATAAAAGGTCGTTATGGTCCGGTCGGATTGGCCCAGAACCCTGATGAGAAAGCGGTCCCCGGACTTGAAGAGCCGGCGGGCGAACAGCGCGGCCGAGGTGCGCCGTTCGGAAACGATCGGGAAACCATAGAGTTCCATTAAAAACTGGTACACGAATTCCCTGTTCCGTTCGTAGGTGAAATTGTCGTCCGGAGTGAATTTGCCGATGCGCAGTCCAAACCTCTTGAGTTCGGCGTCGATATCCGAGGGGAATGAAGCGTAGAGACCGGAGAGATAATAGCCATATTCGGCATCCAATGCCATGACATGTCCCCGGTCCATTTTGAGCAGAAAGGCGAGGATCTCCCCATAGTTTTCAAGACTGGTTATATCTTTTTTTTTGATAATCTTCTTGAATGGTTCGTGGAATCTTTTGGGGAGCCGTTCCAAAAAGACTTGGACATTTTTTGCCTGGATGGCTAGTTCGAGCGGACACGTCTGCCCGTTGATGGCCATGGGCTCGTCCGCGGGTGAGTGCAGGATGTCGAATTGGAAAATTTCGTTGAAATAGGAGACCGGTCTGTCAAAAGCGACCATGGAAAACCCCGGCAGGCCGGGATATTCAAACATATCGGATTCAAAGGAGGGCAGGAGTTCTCTTGGTTCGACCAAAGGGTATTTCTGCTGCTCGAAAAATGGCCGCAACAGACATTGTTTGGTTTGGACGAAATCAAGAATATTTTTCAGCTCCTCGAGAGATGAGGCCTGATCCGTGGACGATGCCCCGGGACCCCTCGAGGGGTCTGTGCTGGTATTGGAAAAGAAGGTTTTCCATGACGGACGTGTTTTGCTGGACATGACAGGGGTCTCCAGTTCAAATAATAGGAACAAATAGCAAGAAACATACTGATTTTCAATAAAAAAATAAAATTGACATGTTAAGAAAAATACTTCTATTCTTACATGTTGTGGTTCAGAAGATGGTAGGCTGCCGTGGTCTCCCCCCGTCAAGGTCTTTGGACGGCGGGCGCATGGCACAACCGCGCGCAGGTACCGTTTTGTTTGACCGGTCCACGCAAATTTTTATGGTCGTATCGAGATGATGAAACCAGAAGCCAGCCTTGAAAACCTGACCCAGATCGTGGGCAATATCTTTGAAGCCTACTCTGTTGCCGTTTTCCTGCCCAAGGAGGATGGGTACATTCTCAAAACCTGGTTTTCCCTGGGGAACGATATTGCTGCCAGGACATGCATAACACCGGGACAGGGACTTGTCGGTTGGATCATCCGCAACGAACAACCCCTGTTGGTCAGCAATTTCGACCAGAAAAAAAGTTTTCTTGGGTACTACAATAGGGGGGGGGAGGATAAGATAAAGACCTTTATGGGGAGCCCCATACCGCATATCGGCGGAGCCCTCTGCGTGGACAGCAAAAAGACCTATTCTTTTGTCGAGAAGGACCAAAAGATTCTTGGACAGTTTTCCAACCTTATCGCGATGACATGCAAGGACGGGGGGGAAAGGGGGTTTTCAAAAAAGGAGTCCTGCCTTTTTGAGTGCATGCAGATCCTGCCGCAATTGCGGGAACGTTTTCCCCGTTGGTCGTCATTTTTGCACCGTTTTTTGGATCTGCTCTCCCAGAGTACCGATTTTCCATATTGTTTTTTGGCGGTTAGAGATGAGTGGGGAAAAGGGTATTTTCTCGAAGGGTGGAACGACCCGGGGTTTGTCGTGCCGGAAAGAAAAAAGGAAAAATTCAAGATCGGTAGCGGGGTGGTAGGATGGACCTTCAAACACCAGCAACCTGTTTTTAGCCAGGAAGGGAGTACCGCTTCCGAGGGAGTGGCTCTTTTTGGCAAAGACCAGGGGCCGCTTATGAAGACCGTTATCTGTCTGCCCCTTGTCGTCCACAAGCGGACCCGGGGGGTACTGGTGCTGGCGGATAATGAAGGGCGTCCCATCGAACCCGCGCTGAAAAGATTTGCCGTGACCGTTGCCGACTATTTGGCCTTGTTTTTAGAGAATCTTTATCTTAAAAACCGGCTCCAGCAAAAAGCAGGCGGGGGGAGCAGTGGCCGGGCTGTCCCGGTGAAAAGTGACTGACGCCGGAGCACGGCACGGGTATACTCAACCAGAACCACTTTGAGACACGGAGTTTCCAAAATGGATTTTGGATGTACTTTCGGGGCAACCAAAATGGTAGGGGCTCCTGCAAGGGGTGCCCTTACGGACCGTCGCTTGGATCAGAGGTCCTCGTTTGGACCAGAGGTTCGATAACAACCCAACATTCCAATTTTTTTTGTTTAAATTGAGATGCCACCAAAATTTTGATCCGAATAGTTACCGTTTTGATACTATACAATTATGCGATGTTAGTTAGCATTCCAACAAAGTGAGCTGAAACGATGTTTCTGAGCCGTTTTTTTGGGTTTATGGGAAAGAATTTAGCAATGGACCTGGGTACGGCCAATACCCTTATGTACACGCCCAAAGACGGCATCGTGCTGAACGAGCCTTCGGTTGTCGCATTGGACAGCAGGACTGATGCGGTTTTGGCCGTGGGTAAGGAAGCAAAGGATTATCTCGGCCGTACACCGGAGAAGATCAGGGCCGTCCGACCGATGAAGGACGGCGTCATCGCTGATTTTGAGGTCACCAGGTCCATGATCTCCTATTTCGTGCACAAGGTCATTACGGGGATGAATCTGGTCAAGCCGAAGATGGTCATCTGTGTGCCCACCGGGATTACCCAGGTTGAAAAGCGGGCCGTTATAGAGTCTGCCCAGCAAGCGGGAGCCCGGGATGTCAAATTGGTCGAGGAACCCATGGCCGCGGCCATAGGAGCCGGTCTGCCCATCGAGGAGCCCCTCGGGAACATGGTCGTTGATATTGGCGGTGGGACGACCGAGGTCGCCGTCATTTCACTGTCCGCTGTGGCCTATGCCGAGTCGGTCCGGATCGCGGGCGATGAGATGAACGATGCTGTCCAGAGGTATCTGCAGGACGAGCACCAATTGCTCATCGGTGAAAATATGGCCGAGGATACCAAGATCAAGCTCGGTTCTGCTTATCCCCTGCCGGAGTCCTTGCACTATAGGATTTCCGGTAAAAATATCATGGATGGAACCCCCAACTCCGTCGTCCTTACCGATGGCCACATACGTAAAGCCATCAGGGAACCTATCAACGCCATTGTCATGGCCGTCAAGCGGGCTCTTGAAAAGACCCCCCCCGAGTTGGTCGCGGATATCGCCAACAATGGACTCCTCTTGGCAGGGGGTGGGGCATTGTTGCGCGGACTCGATGCCCTGATCATGGAGACGACCAACATTCGGGTCATTGTTGACGAAGACCCCTTGACTACCGTCTGCCGCGGAACCGGGGTGGCCATGGCCCAGGAGAAGACATTCGGCAAGGTCTATATCAACTAGATAATTCCTTCCCCTGCAAGAAGGCATCACGATGGTCCGGAAAGTCGGAGCAGAACGGCTTGGGGAACTATACCGGGGAGAAGAGGTCTCCCCGGCTCCAGAAGTAGATAACGTATGGGGTGAGGAGCTCCGGACAATGGGAAACGAGTCCGGCCACCTCGTCACGGTCCACTTTGAGGATTTCCCCTGAGGCGGTGTTTGCAAAAGACGGATCGGTCTGTTGCATCCTGAAGAGGTCAATGAACACCCGGCCTGTTGCCGGCCCCGGAGGGGTCGTATGCTTGAAGCGTAACCGAAAGGCGTTTGCGCGGATGTTTCCCGGCATTTTTTTTAGCAGACCGTCTGCTGCACTTTCTCCCGGCCGTACGTAAGTTGCGATGGCGAAATCAAGTCGGCCGGGATAATCCTCCCCGTCATCCTTCCGTTTCTGCAAACACAACTTGTTCTCCTTGTCGTACATAAGAAGAAGGGCCATGCGTGTAAAAAGGCCCTGACGCCGGACATCGTCGAGGTGCATTCCTCCGAGCGGTCGGTTGTTCTTGTCGACGACTTCGACAATGGCGGTGGCCTTTTTGTCGGTTGGAGTGGTGGTAAACGTATTCATGGAAAACCGTGTGCCGTTGCGAAGGATGGATGGGGATGGTTGACGTTCGTCTCTTGGATGTTCGGGATATCCCCGAGCTCGTCAAACTGGAAACCCTTTGTTTTCCGAGGCCTTGGACTGCCAAGGAGTTTGCCGCGTGTATGGCCCACGATCACTTCCGGGCACTGGGGATCGTATCGCTCAATGCGATTGTCGCGTACATCACTTTTTTTGTCTTGGTCGATGAACTGGAGATCGTCAACCTCGCTGTGCGCGAGGATCATAGACGACAGGGGCTGGGGCAGCGACTTTTGGCAAAAATTATCGAGTACAAGGAAAAGCGAGGATTGGAACGGATTGTCCTTGAGGTCAGAAAGTCCAACACCGCTGCTCGTCGGCTGTATACCCTAAACGGGTTCGTTCGCGTGGGTGTCCGTAAGGGGTATTATCCACCCGATGGAGAAGATGCCCTTGTTTTGGCCCACCTGTCGGAATAATCCCAAAACGGGGAGGGCCGATCCCTGTGGAATGGGGTGCTACAGGAAACATCTGTGGATACCTTTGCAAGCCGGAAGTAAAATCTTTTTATCCGCAATATTGGTAACCAATGCTACGTATCATTCTTGAGTCAATTTCAAAGGCATATTCCGGGACCGACCTGTTCGAGAATCTCAATATGGAAATCAGGGCGGGAGACCGGATGGCTATTGTCGGATCCAATGGGTGCGGCAAGTCCACGCTGATAAAAATCATTGCGGGAGAAATCCGTCCCGATGGGGGGAAGGTTTCCATCCCTTCCGGGGCTCGTCTCGGATATGTGGCCCAGGAGTTGAGTCCCAACGAGCTCGCCATGTCGCTCGAAGGGTTTGTCCTCGATGTCCTTCCCTCCTGGGGGGCGTTTTGGAAAAGGTGGCAGGCGGCGGTCAAGGCCGGGGACGACAAGGCGATCCGGGCCCTGGGAGACGAACAGCATGAACTCGAGCTCCGCTGCGGCTACAATCCCGAACACCAGGCCCGGGCTATTTTGCAGGGGCTGGGATTTTCGCGGGAACAATTCGACCGTCCCTTGTCGACCTTGAGCGGTGGGTGGAGGGAACGGGCAAAGCTGGCCCGGGTTCTTGTTGCCGGTGCGGATGTGCTCCTCCTTGACGAACCGACCAACCATCTGGACCTGGAGGCCGTGACTTGGCTGGAAGAGTATCTGCTCCATTACGAGGGGGTCCTGGTCTTTGTCGCCCATGACCGTTTTTTCCTTGATAATGTCGCCAATCGGATACTTTTTTTGGGGATGGAGAAGCCCGTTGTGCGTCCGGGCAATTTCGCCTCCTTCCTTGTCTGGCATCAGGAACACCTCCAGAGGGTCAGACACCAGGCCGAGATGTTGGGGGCGGAAATCGCCAAAAAAGAGGAATTCATTGCCCGATTCCGCTACAAGGCGACCAAGGCCGTCCAGGCACAGAGCCGTATCAAACAGGTGGATAAGCTCAAAAAACAACTTGCCGAGATGCAGCCGGAGGAAACTGGAGGGAAATCCCTCTCCTTTACGTGGCCCACGCCGACCCGGGGGAACAAGACCGTTTTGAGCGGGATCGATTTGAGCTTTGCCTATCCAGGCCATCCCCCGATTTTTCAAGGTTTGACCTTCCACCTCTATCGGGGGCAAAAGATCGCCCTTACCGGACCCAACGGCCAGGGGAAATCCACCCTGGTCAAACTCGTCATTGGCGAACTCTCCCCGGGCAAAGGGAGCGTTGCCCTCGGCAATCTCACCCGAGTGGGGTATTTCAGCCAGCACCAGGCCGATATGCTCCACGAGGACAATATTGTCCTGTCGGAGATTCGACGTCTTGCCGATCCGACAACAACAGATGAAGAGCTCAAGTCCGTTCTGGGACGGTTCATGCTTGGTGAGGGGTTTTGGGAAAAGAGCGTCGAAGATCTTTCGGGAGGGGAAAAGAACCGCCTTGTTCTGGCCTCTCTTTTTTTGAGCAAAGCCAATTTTTTTGTCCTCGACGAACCCACGAACCATCTCGACCTGGAAAGCAGGGAGGCCCTGGTCCGGGCCCTGCGCGACTTTCCGGGAACGCTTCTGCTGGTTGCCCATGACCGATACCTGCTTGAACACGTGGCCCATGAGGTTTGGGAGCTTGGACAGCAGGGACTGACCGTGTATCCGGATGGTTTTTCGTCCTACCGGATGGCCATGCAGGTTGGAACGGGAGATGATCAGGCCGATCCATCCCAAGAAATCGTCAAGGCCAACCGCAAGGAACAAAAGCGGCAAAAACGGGTGCAGGCAGAGCAGCGCAACCGGGTGTACAAGCTGCTCCAGCCCCTCAAGAAAAAATATGACAAACTCGAAGAGAGGTTGGAGACAAATCTCGAGGAACAGGAAAAACTCGAGGCCTGTCTCGCCGACCCAGCTACCTATGCCGACGGAGAACGGGTCAAGACCTTGAACAAGGATTTTGCCAGGGCCCGGGAGGAAGGAGATGGGTTGATGAGCGAATTGGCCTATCTTGAAAAGGAGATGCAGGAAATAGAGGGGCAGGCAGAGCCATCCTGATGTTTTTTTGCAAACAAAAAAAGGGTGGACCGGACTTGATCGTTCCTGGGGTGTACGCCGCCATCGCGGGTATTTAACAGCCTGTCTGCCAAACGTACGATAAAGAGGTTGTCATGGGCTATGTTCCTGTCGTGGCGGGAGTCGTCGTGCAAGAAGACGTGTTTCTGGCTGCCAAGCGTCCCCAGGGGGGGACCTTCCCGGGGTACTGGGAATTCCCCGGGGGCAAGGTGGAGCGGGACGAGATACTTGACCACGCCCTTGTCCGGGAACTCGACGAAGAACTGGGCATCGTCCCTGAGCGGTACAGGCTCTGGCAGGAAAAACGGAAGGTCTACGCCAACAATCTGCACGTATGGCTTTATTTTTTTATCGTCACTCGATTCCGTGGGGATCCGCGGCCCCGGGAGGGCCAGACAATCGCCTGGTTGACCCCTGAAGAGGCCATGTCCAAAAAATTTCTCGAGGCGGATGTCGATGTCCTCCACACCCTTTCAAGGCTTCTTGGCCGGTGAACCGGACCATGGACACCGGTTGGTTGGCGATGTACAGGTCGTACAAGGAGTTGCTGCCGGGAACGTGACCCTTCCCGGCCCTGTCGTCCGATCACCAGGCCCATGTATCGATCGATGCGCTGAGAGTCGTACAATACCTCCACTTCATATCTGGTAGACCGACAACCATGCAATCAAATATCATCCAGGCCCTTACCGAATGGGCCCAACTTTCCCAGGAACAGGTCAACACCGTCGAGGGGCTGCGCAAGAAACGGCGTCTCAATTTTCTTCAGGCCGCCTACAAGAGTGGCGTCATCAACGATGCCCAGTATGTCGAATTTTTGGCCCAGAGGCTGGGCATTCCCGCTGTGGCCCCCGTACATATGGTCGTTCCGGAGACCGTCATTGGTCTGGTCCCAAGGGATTTGCTCGAAAAGTACAGTGCAGCGCCCTTCCATATCAAGGGCAAGAAACTCTACCTGGCCATGTCCGAACCCGACGACATACTGGCTGTCGATGATATCCGGTTCATGACCGGACTCGATCCGATTGTCCATGTCGCCTCTCCCGCGGCCATTTCCAAGTGTATCGGACGGCTCAAGGAGGATGACGAGCCCGAAGATTTCGGGGATATTCAGGATGCCCTGTCAGACATGGAAGGCGAGGGCATGGAGTTCGAGTCGGGTGACGGCGAGGAGACGGATGACACCTCGACCCTCGAGGCCGCGACCCAGGCCCCTGTGGTCAAGATGGTCAATTTGATCATTATGGATGCCATCAAGAAAAAGGCTTCGGATATCCACATTGAACCGTATGAGAAGAATTTTCGGGTCCGTTTGCGTATCGATGGGATTCTGCACGAGGTCATGCGTCCCCCCATCCGGCTCAAGAATGCGATTATCTCAAGACTCAAGATCATGGCCCATCTCAATATCGCTGAGAAGCGGATCCCCCAGGACGGCCGTATCAAGGTCCGTACACCGGGGGGCAAGGAGATGGAATTCCGTGTGTCCATGCTCCCGACCCTGTTCGGGGAGAAGGTGGTCATGCGTCTGCTCGATAAATCGGCCCTCAAGGTCGATCTTTCCCAGTTGGGGTTTGAGGAGGGGTCGCTGACCACCCTGTCCAAGGCTGTGCATATGCCCTACGGAATGGTTCTGGTGACCGGACCGACCGGTTCGGGAAAGACGACCACTCTCTATTCGGTCATCTCGGAACTCAACGATGACGGGGTCAACATCTCCACGGCCGAGGATCCGGTAGAATTCAGCCTTCCCGGGGTCAACCAGGTGCTGGTGAAAGAGGACGTCGGGCTCTCTTTTGCCGCAGCCCTACGCTCGTTCCTGCGCCAGGATCCGGACATCATCCTCGTGGGTGAGATCCGTGACCTCGAAACAGCGGAAATAGCTATCAAGGCGGCCCTGACCGGGCATCTCGTGCTCTCCACTCTGCACACCAACGACGCCCCCAGCACCTTGACGCGACTGCTCAATATGGGGGTGGATGGATTCCTCGTGGCCTCGTCGGTCAACGTGATCGTTGCCCAGAGGCTTGTGCGCAAACTCTGTCCCTTCTGTCGTCGCAAGGTCGACCCGGATCGGGAAAAGCTCGCCCAGTTGGGCATGTCCCCGGAAGAGATCGACGGGGCGACCATCTATGAACCGGCAGGATGTACGGAGTGCAACGAGTCCGGATACAAGGGCAGGCTCGGTGTTTATGAGGTCCTTGAAATGACCGCGGAGATGCAGGAATTGGTTCTGGAGGGCAAAAGTGTTCTCGAAATACGGGAGCTTGCCATGGAGCAGGGGATGATGACCCTCCGCGAGAGTGCATTGCAAAAATTACAGACCGGGGTCACATCGGTCCAGGAGGTCATGCGGGTGACCGTGTAGGAACGGTGAGCCCGTCAGGGTTGGTTGGGGAAAATGCGGTCCCGTCCCACAGGTTTTTACAGGCCCGTGGTCAGGCCATGGTGTACCGGAAGAAAACCATTTGATCCGCCTGATCATGGGAACAGGAGCGAACTATGCCCATTTTTATGTACAAGGCCAAAAACAGGAGTGGGAGGAAGGTCAAGGGCGATCTGGACGTCTCTTCCTTGGAGGTGGCCAAGACGGCACTCCAACGCAAGGGTTTCACCCAAATACGTGTAAAACCCCGTCCCAAGGATCTCCTGGAGGGCACTTTCCTGGAAGAGGGAGTAAAATCCAGAGACATGGTCGTTTTTTCCCGACAGTTCGCGACCATGATCAACTCGGGCGTTCCCATTCTCCAGTCGTTGCAGGTAATGTGTGAGCAGACGGAAAACGGGAAGCTCCGCAGGGCCTTGTACACGATACGCAACGCCATCGAGGGGGGCAGTTCCCTGTTCGATGCCATGCGACGGTTCCCGGATATTTTTGATACCCTGTACGTGAACATGGTCAATGCCGGTGAGATCGGTGGTATTCTCGATATCGTCCTCACGAGGCTTTCCGAGTATATCGAAAAGGCGGCCAAGCTCAAAGCCAAGGTCAAAGGGGCTATGATCTATCCCGGAGTGGTCGTCACGGTCGCTGTCGCGGTCGTGGCCATCATTTTGATTTTCGTTATCCCAACCTTTGAAACCATGTTCAAGGATTTTGGCGGGGCGCTCCCCGTGCCGACCCAGATCGTCATCAATCTGAGTCGGTTTGTGCAGGGGAATTTTCTCATGCTGGTCGCGTGCGTCATCGCCTTGTTTGTGGCCTTCAAATTTTTTTACAAGTGGGAGCGGGGAAAAATTCTAGTGGACAGGTGGGTTCTGTTTCTGCCCGTGTTTGGTCCCTTGCTGCGCAAGGTCGCCGTCGCCAGATTCAGCAGAACCATGAGTACCATGATCGCCAGTGGGGTACCAATTCTCGCCGCCCTGGATATCGTCGCCAAGACATCGGGAAACAAGACCGTGGAACTCGGTGTGCTCGAAGCGGCCAGAAGTATCGCCGAGGGCCAGACGCTGGCCGATCCCCTCGACGCGACAGGGGTCTTTCCGCCCATGGTCATCCACATGATTTCCATCGGCGAGTCAACGGGTGCCCTGGATGCGATGCTGGAAAAAATCGCGGACTTCTACGATGACGAAGTCGATGTCGCTGTCGAGTCGTTGACCGCCCTCATCGAGCCCTTGATGATCGTGTTTTTGGGTGTGGTCGTTGGCGGACTTGTTGTGAGTATGTATCTCCCCATCTTCAAGATCGGGGAGACTATCTAAGGGGTTCCACAGCCCGGTCCCTGGCCCCGTCCATATGTTGTAGACGGACACCAAAGGGAACGGGGGTGTTTCTTCCCCGCCTCTTATTCGTTAACAGATTGAAAGGAGATAGCTTTTGAAAATCGGTGAACTTCTGGAACACGACCGGCCCTTTGTCTCTTTGGAGTTTTTTCCGCCCAAGGAGAGGGGGGCCTGGCCGGGTTTTTTCGATGTGGTCAGAGAACTCAAGGCCACCCACCCCTTGTTCGCCTCGGTAACCTATGGGGCGGGGGGGACGAGCCAGACCAACACCCTGGAGATCGCCACCCGGCTCAAACAGGAATACGGTCTCGAACCCCTGGCGCATTTTACCTGTGTCGGGGCCTCGGAATCCCGTTTGCGGAGTTTTTTGGACGGATTGACCCATGGTGGTATTGAAAATGTTTTGGCCTTGCGCGGGGATCCGCCCCGCGGCGAAAAGAAATTCAGGGCTTCGGATAGCCGTTTTACGTATGCGGTCGATCTCGTCAGGTTCATCCGTAAAGAATATCCGCATCTGTGTATCGGCGTTGCCGGGTACCCCGAGACCCATCCCGAGACCCCGGATCCGGACAAGGACATCCATTTCCTCAAGGACAAAATCGATGCGGGCGCCGATTTCGTGGTCACGCAGCTTTTTTTCGACAACACCATTTATTTTGATTTTGTGGACAAGGCGCGTTCTATCGGCATCACCCAACCCATCATTCCCGGAGTCCTTCCGGTTGCCAGTCTTACCGGATTGAAACGTATGGTCGGTTTTTGTGGTGCCTCGGTCCCCCGGGACTATCTGCAGGATCTTGAAATGGTCCAAAAGCGGTATGGCGATCCGGCCGTTCGTGGCCTTGGACTTGGGTATGCATCGGCACAGGTGAGAGACTTGCTCGACCGTGGTGCCCCGGGCGTGCATTTGTACACATTGAACAAGGCGGAAACCTGCCTGGAAATCGTACACCGGAATGTTGGGTTGCATGGGGCGTGATGACCGGGCCTGCACCGGTGGACGGTTGCCGAGGACAAATAAAATATTTTTGATTGTTGAATACACGGGGAGAAACGATGCAAAATGCTGAACTGGTGGTAGGCGTTATCGGGGCCGGGGGGATTGTTGGCCGCGAGATACTCGCCACCCTGGAAGAGCGGGAATTTCCCGCTGACCGGATCATTCCCTTTGCCGATGCCCAGGAAACAACGGATGTCGTCACCTTTGACGACCGGGAGGTGAATGTCGAACCCTTGAGCCATGCCGACCTGAGCACCCTGGATCTTGTTTTTTTTGCCGGGGACAGAACATTTGCCAGACAATGGGCCCCTGCGGCCAGAGGGGCCGGTGCCGTTGTTGTCGATGTCACCGGTGAATGGAGCAATGACCCCTCGGTCCCCTTGGTCGTTCCCGGGGTCAATGGGGACGCATTGGAGACATGCCGCGGGATTGTTGCCAGCCCAAGCCCCTCGACCGTGCAGCTCCTGGTGGCACTGGCCCCACTCCATGAAACCTACGGGATCGAGCGTGCTGTCGTTTCGACGTACCAGGCTGTATCCGGGGCGGGCCAGTCGGGTATCGAGGAATTGGAAACGCAGATTCGGCAACTCCTGAATTGTCAGGAGGCGGAAAGTTCGGTCTTCCCGTACCAGATGGCTTTCAATTGTCTTCCCCAGGTAGGGCCCTTTGGCGAAGACGAGTATACGGACGAGGAACAAACCGTGATGGCCGCGGCCAAAAGAATCCTGGGCGATGACGCATTGTCCGTGACAATGACCGCCTGCTGGGTTCCTGTTCTCTTTGGGCATAGCCAATCAGTGCATATCGAAACCCGTGAAGAGATAGTTCCCAAGGACGCCCGGGCCGTCTTGAGTCAGGCCAGGGGGGTGACTGTTTTCGACAATCCGGAAGAAGGAATGTACCCGATGCCACTGGTGGTCTCGGGGCACGACGATGTCTTGGTGGGACGGATCCGCAATGACCCATCCTCGGCCCGGGGCCTCAACCTGTGGACCGTTAGCGATAATCTTCGACGGGGTTCGGCCATCACTGCGGTCGAGATAGGCGAACTCCTTGCGGAGAAAGAATTGATCCGGAAAATATGAATCGCTGGCAACAGTTTTTGCAGGAAAAAAGCCGGCTGGAGAACATGACGTGAATCAGATAGACGAATACCAGTATATGCAGCGGATAATGGCCCTGGAACGGCCGGGAGAAAAGAATTTTTTGGCCTTTTATGACCACCGTATCCGGGCCGTTGTCACCAATCCTCGGCTGATGCTTATCCCGTTGGACGACCATCTAGTGCACCGCGGGGATGGTGTCTTTGAGACCCTCAAGTTTGTGGACGGAAAACTCTATCAGCTCGACGCCCATCTGGACCGTTTACGCAATTCTGCGGAGACCATCTTTATCGGCCCTCCAGCCCCTTGGAAGGATATCAAGAATATTGTCGTGGATGTGGCCAGGGCCTCTGGGGTGAAAAACGGGATGGTTTCCATTTTTATTGGACGTGGATTGGGCGGTTTTTCCCTGGATTCCAGGGAGTGTGAACACCCCACGCTGTATGTAGTGGCCCGAAAATTCCCTGCCCTGCCGGAACAATTGTGGGAAAAAGGGGTGACCGCCTGCAGGTCTTCATTGCCGGCACGTCCCAAAGAGTTGGCACGTATAAAGAGTGTCAATTATCTCAACAACGTCTTGATGAAGCGAGAGGCGGTGCTCAGTGGATGCGCCTTTCCCCTGTGTTTTGGTCCCGACCATTTTCTGGCCGAGGGCGCGGCCGAGAACATTGTGCTGGTGGACCATACCGGCCGTTTGACCGTTCCGGAGATGGACCACGCCCTGGTCGGTACGACCATGTTGCGGGCGTTGGAACTGATCAGCAGGGACCACGACTATACCAGACGGCCCATAAGCGAGGACGATATCCGTATGGCCCGGGAGGTGATCCTTCTGGGGACGTCCATAGATGCGTTGAGTGTTGTCAGGTATAATAACAAACCCATCCATGATGTCCGCCCTGGACCAGTGAGTATCTTATTGCGTACCTTGCTCCGGGAGGATCTCGAAAAAAACGGGACACCTTTGAACTGACAACCATTCTTTTTCGACGATGGCTACGATCTTCCACCCCAATGGGGGAAGATACATGCGGTCCGCATTTTCCTAGTGGGAATGCGGACCGTTTTTTTTGTTTCTCGTCATGGAATCAAAGAGAGAGAGATACCGCGACGCCATGGCTGCATCGGAGTGGTTTGAATGGACATAAGCACAGGCCTTTTCGGTCAAGATCTTTGTCTCCTCGGGATCGGTGAGGAGCCGGTGGATATTCTCGGCCAGGGCGTGGTGATCGTGGACCGGGGAAACAAGACCGTGGCCGGGGACTATCTCCTCCAACCCCCCGGCATCGGTGGTGGCGACTGGAATTTTGTGTCTGAAGGCCTCGAGCACCGTACTCCCGAGGCCCTCCTCCTGTGAACTCATGACAAAGACATCGGCCAGGGGTAAAATCCCTTCGGCGTGGTCGACGAAGCCGAGCAAACGGTAAAAATCCCGGCTTCCACTTTCATGGACCATATGGCGGATTTCGTCTTCGAGATCTCCGGAGCCGCAATGATAAAAAATGGAGTCCGGGGCCATTTGGTGCAGCCTCTTGATGGCATTGACCATGGTGAATGGATCCTTGTGGGGGACCAACGCAGCGATGGTCAGAATGATTTTTTTGCCGTCTCGTTTGTGTCCGAGGATTTCATTGCGGAGGCTGGTGGAAAAAGAGGGGGAAGGACTGTCTAGATCGATAGCGCTGGGAATGACGAGATCGGTCTTGGCTCCAAAATTTTCCAGAACATCTGCAACTGCCCCGGAAATGGCCACAACCTTGTCCGTGTGGTTGAACTTGAAGCGTGCCGGCACCCCTCTGGGAACGAAATCGACCCGACGTGTGTATACGATTTTGCTGCGGTGGAGGAACTTGGTCAGCACGGCCAACCCCTGCCCTTTGGCCGTTTGGGCATGGAGAATGTCATATGACGTACCGTGTAGGGCCAGGACGGCCAAGGCATGTAGAGATCCCTGGACTTCACGGCAGGTTATCCCCATGGCCTTTGCCTTTTGGGCAAGGGGATAGCCCTTGCGACAAAGGAGTTCGACCCGTGCGCCCAGTGCACCCAATCGTTTGGCTGTGAGCAGGGTCTGTTTTTCTCCTCCCCTCCAGGTCTTTTCAGTGTTGATCTGTAAAATTTTCATAACGTATTTTTGCCTGTTGGTGGAGTAATCACGGTTTCGATCGGTCCGGAAAAAAATTTGGGGGTGATCTCTACGAAAGAAAGAACATTTGATCAGCAATTCCCTGTAAAAACAGTCGCATACGCAATCATTCCGGCTAGATTCGTAGGGGCGATCAAAAATCGTCTGCTTTGTCGAGCCCCGGGCGGCGAGAGAAAACAATGGGTTGGGCTTGGGTCTGACTGGTCCGGAAGATCCTGACATTTGATAGATGGTCCCAAGATGGGCGCACCTCACTGTAAAGCAGGAGCATCACTAGATTGCTCGTTATGGGATGTCGAGAAAAAAATTATCTTTCGTGTGGAGAGTCCTAAAAAAGAAGATGGCGCAAGAAAAGGTAAAAGAGTTTTATACAATTTATTTCATTTGGTTACAGCAATGATGGCCGGGGGCAAAAACATGGTATGCGTGGCATGGTTATTGTTAGTTTTATCCAATCAGGAAACCACCAACGAAGAACCCCGTTGCAATCTATGAAAGTAATTATCCAGATTCCCTGTTTTAACGAGGAAGATACCCTCCCCATGACGCTCAAGGATATTCCTAGATCCATAGAAGGCGTGGACAGTGTTGAAATACTCATCGTCGACGATGGGAGTACCGACAAGACCGTGGCGGTGGCCAAGGAGCTCGGGGTCAATCATATTGTGAGCAATGTGTGCAACAAGGGATTGGCCTATACATACGTCACGGCCCTGGATGCATGTTTGAGGTTGGGCGCGGATATCATCGTCAATACGGATGGCGACAATCAGTATAAAGGGCAGGATATTCCAAAACTCATCGAGCCGATACTCAAAGGGAAAGCCGAACTGGTAGTCGGAGACAGACAAACGGATTCGATAGCACATTTCAGTCGGAGTAAAAAAGGATTGCAGCGGATAGGGAGCAAGGTTGTTCGGTTCCTA
Source organism: Desulfoplanes sp. (assembly GCF_054921335.1). NCBI lineage: Bacteria > Pseudomonadati > Thermodesulfobacteriota > Desulfovibrionia > Desulfovibrionales > Desulfoplanaceae > Desulfoplanes > Desulfoplanes sp. Next base: position 76,106 of record NZ_JBUDSQ010000003.1, read on the forward strand.
TCGGGAACGGATATTCGGGACGCGGTGAGTGGGTTCCGGGCCATCAGCCGAAAGGCGGCCATGCGCATGAACATCGTTACAGGGTATTCCTATACGGTCGAATCCATCATTCAGGCCGGAAAGAAAGGACTGGCAGTGAGCAGTGTTCCCATCGGTACCAATGGAAAAACGCGCGAATCAAGGCTCGTGAAGAGTATTCCCAAATTTATATCCATGCAGATCAATACCATGGTAAGAATGTATACCATGTACCAGCCTCTGCGGGTTTTTTTTCTTATAGGAATGATTTTCATTATTGCAGGAATGCTACCGTCAATACGATTTCTATATTTTTATATATCTGGAACCGGAAGCGGACATATCCAATCACTTATTCTGGCTTCAATTCTTTTTATAGTAGGTTTCCAAATACTTGTTTTGGGATTGATTGGAGACGTGATATCATTCAATAGAAGATTGATAGAAGAAACATTGTTGAGGGTTCGTAAGATAGAATTTGACCATTTATGTGTAAAAAAGAAAAGATGAAAATATCTATTGTTGGGCCAACATATCCTTTTCGTGGTGGAATAGCGCAGCATACGACTATTTTATGTAATACTATGAGATTGGAGCATGATGTACAATTTATTTCTTATACTAGACAATATCCAAAACTAATTTTCCCTGGTTCGACGGACCGTGATCCGAGTGCGGATGCACTCAAGTCAGATCCTGTCGAGTATCTTATTGATTCAATGAATCCTTTTTCATGGCGTCAGGCCACCAAGTCCATCGTTCGTTTTGGGCCACAAATAATTGTTTTTCCATGGTGGGTGATATTTTGGGCACCTCAACTATTGTATATAATACGAAACATAAGAAAAAAAATAAAAACAAAAATAATTATATTGTGTCATAATGTGTCAGATCATGAAAGTAACAAAACAAAAGAAAACATCAATAAACTGGTTATGAATTTGGCTGATGTTTTGATAACACAATCGACGGATGAAACTAAAAAACTTTCACGTTTGATAAATAAAAATAAAAAAATTATCACCGCTTTCCATCCAACATATAAAAAACTATGCAGTAAAAATTTAAAACTTTGCGATAAAAAGAAAAAAAATCAGCTTTTGTTTTTTGGTTTTGTACGGAAGTATAAGGGCTTAGATGTTCTTTTAGACGCTCTTCCGCTTGTACAAAAAAAGAAAAAAATACATTTGAACATCGTTGGAGAGTTTTGGAATGATAAACAGTACTATTTGGATAAAATTGAAAGTTTGAAAATCAATGAAAGCATTAGTTTGGTAGATGAATACGTTCCAAATGAGAGGTTAGCGGAGTATTTTTTTTCTGCAGATCTTGTCATTCAACCCTACCTGAGTGCCTCGGGAAGCGGAGTGAGCCAGTTGGCATATGGGTTTGGTGTTCCTGTTATTGCCACAAAGGTAGGAAGTATTGCTGAGGTCATAAACGACAGGGTCAACGGCAGGTTGGTGGAGCCAAGGGACCCTCAGGGCCTCGCAGAGGCTATCTTGGAATCCTTGGAGCCGGATACTCTCGGGCGTATGAAAGTGGAGGCAAAAAAGGTAAAGGATCAATTTTCATGGGATAAATTCGCAGATATTATTGCGACATGCTAAAAAGGATGGGCCAATGGAAGCGACAAAGGTATATGGAAACGATACAGGGGAAGGAATTCCCAAAAAAGGATTGTTTGAAAAAATATCGCTCTATATTGAACATGTGTGTGGACATAAAAAAGTTGGAAAGTTCATTACGCAAGGAATTATTTTTTGTGTTTTCAAAAATTTTCCTACAATACTAGGAACATATATAAGACCAATTGTCTATAAAATAATTTTTAAAAAAATATACTCAGGATGTCTCATAGAAAAAGGGGTGCGTTTCGAAATCCCAAAAAAAATTACTATAGAAAAGAATGTATTTATAGGCGAAAGCTGTTGGATTGGTGCAGGGACAAAAGAAGGTTCTATAGATATAGAAGAGAACTCGTTTGTTGCACACCGGTCGACATTGGCAGCACAGGGAGGAGATATACGCATAAAAAAACATGTTCATATTAGTCGGGGGAGCTATATCAACGGCATCGGCAATGTTGTCATTGGCAATGACTGCATGGTTGGCCCCCATGTCGTGCTTATAAGTGGAACGCACAACTATCGTGATATGAACACTCCAATCCGCAAGCAGGGATCAACGAAAAAAATGATCGTCATTGAAGACAATGTTTGGCTGGCGGCAAACGTGAATGTGATGCCGGGAGTGAGGGTCGGGGAAGGAAGTGTCGTGGGGGCCGGGGCTGTAGTCACAAAAGATATTCCACCGTACAGTATTGCAGTCGGTGTACCGGCACGGATCATAAAAAGTAGAAGAGACTATGAATAGACCTAATTTTTTTGTGGTCGGGGAACCCAAATCTGGAACGACAGCTTTGCACGGGTTTCTTGATCGGCATCCGCAGATCACAATGTCGAGAATTAAGGAGCCGTATCATTTTTGTACTGATTTGCACCAGGAAAGCGATCAGTTCCATGGAAGGAAATTATATTTTAAATATAGAGAGGTCGGTAGATATCTGTCATTATTCGATCAAGAAAAAAGATATAAAGCTATAGGAGAATCATCAACGTTTTATATATGGTCGAAAAGTGCCGCGAAGAAAATCTATGATTTTGATCGTGATGCGAAAATAATTGTTTTTTTACGTAATCCTATCGATTTTATACATTCTTTACATTCACATTGGATTGTTGAAACATATGAAAATATAAAAAATTTTCGCAATGCGCTATTTGTTGAAGAAGAACGCAAAAACGATTGGAAGAAAATTCCATCAAGAGCGTATTTTCCATCCATGCTCTATTATATTTCAAAAACAAATTACTCGACACAAGTAGAAAGGTTTTTACAACAATTTCATCGAGATCAAATCAAGGTTATTGTTTTTGAGGATTTTAAAAAAGACAATGCCAATGTGTACAAAGATATTTTACATTTCCTTGAAGTTGATACATCTTTCAATATAAATTTCACACAAAAGAATGTAAGCAAGGAACCAAGAAACAATTATTTGAATTATATAGCACAAAATGTATATTTATTGGAAGCAATGAAAAAAATACTACCGTATAAAGTCCATAGAACAGTCAAGAATATTGGTCAAAATATACTTTGGAAAGAATCAAAACGTACAAAAATTGATCAAAATCTGTACCGTGAACTGAAAGATAAATTCCATATTGAGGCAGAGAAGATAAGTGATTTGTTGCATATTGATATGGTAAAAAAATGGAATTTTATTTAAATGAGAATGTAAAAAGTGGATATTAGAAAATCTTCACTATATTTTATGGGAGCGAGGTTGGTTTTTGTAATCAGTGGATATGCTCTACATGTGTTTACTGCATACTATTTTGATGATCCAATTTTGTATGGAAATTTAGCTGTTGCATTAAGCATAAGTGCTATTGGGCTTGTTTTTATACAGTTTGGTTTCCCGCAATCTATATCAAAATTCATAGCAGATAATAGAGATATTTCATACGATGTATTTCTTGCAGGAAAATATGCTTATATGATATTTGGAATATTGATACTTATTATATATATATTATTTATTCCGTTTTGGATATTTGTAACAAAAGATAAATCATTTATACCAATTATTCTTACTTCATCATTGCTTATACCTATATTTAGTTACAACAATTCTTTTATGTCCTATTTAAATGGGTGTCAAAGATTCAAGGAACAATCTTTTTTTGTAGCACTATATCCACTAAACAGAATACTTTTTTCGATTGGATTTATCGTTTTAGGCTTTAAAATTTGTGGTGTGTTTATGGGATTTGTAACTGCTGGAATAATAAATTCTATATTTTTATACAGAAAAATAAATAGAAAATCACGGACAAGGACATATCCTTCGCGTCCAATTATAAATTTTGCGGTTCCTGTAGTTTTTATGTCAATAGGAATCGCGTTGTATATGAACATTGATATGGTAATAGTAAAACATTTTTTTAAAGAAAGCCAGCTGGTTGGTTTTTATGCTGGATCGTCTACAATATCAAAAGTGCCTTATTATATTTATTTTGCGTATTCAATGACTGTAATACCAGTTGTTTCTAAGTATATTAAAGAGTCGAGATTTGATGAATCAATAAGTACAATAAAAAAATGTATTTTTTCTCTTGGTATATTGGGGTGCTTTTCTTGTATCGGGGTCGCATTATTTTCAAATGATATATTAAAATTTATATATCCTGAAGGGTATTCAGCATTATCAAACGTAATGACGATTCTTTTTTTCTCTATGTTTTTACTTTCATTCTTTCAAACTTTGGGATCAATATTTATTGCAATGGATAATGTATTACTCGTAACTAGTTTAACATATGTAATATTATTCTTGCAGATTGTTATGAGTATATTTTTTATTCCTTATTTTGGAATAATAGGAATGGCGTATTCAAATATAATCCCCGTTATCATTGGTTCCACAATACTTGTAATTTTTTTGGTACGCGCCGTGCATCATATGTCTCGGAAAGAAGTGTTTGCATAGCCGGCATATAGTTATATAGCCAAATTTTGAACAATAGAAGGAGTTGGGAATGATAACTCAAGATAAAACTGAAGAAATTCAGGTTAATTTGGCTCAGCTCGCACGTGAGGGAGAAAATTATCGCGGTTCGGCATGGGGGAAGAAAAAAATGGATCGTGTTTTTGGGCTGCTCAAAAAGTATGTGGATTTTGAGGAGGGGCAGTATTCAGTCCTCGATCTTGGATGCGGGGGAATGACTCTGGGCCAGGAACTCCAAAAGATATCTTCCTTTAATGTTGTGGGTGTAGATATTGTCCAGCAATTGTTGTGTAAATTATCAAAAAAAAGGACGCCGGATATTCCGCTGGTTTCTGGCGATATTGAGGTTCTTCCATTCCACGATAATAGCTTCGACCTTATTGCTCATAACCAGGTTTTGCATCATTTTTTGGCCCGTCATGTCGCATTGGCAGAAATAAATCGTGTCCTAAAACCAGGAGGTTTGCTGTTTAGCATTGAGACAAATGGTTGGAATCCATATGTGTACCATTGGCACCACTCACCGAGAAGCAAGAAAAAGAATTTTATCGGGGATAACGAAAATCCTTTCGGGGTCCTCACGTTTACGAGAGAGGTATCAAGAGCAGGACTGAAGGTCAGAGAGTGGAAAATGATCAACTTTGACTTCGTCAAGTTGCTCTCTCCTTTTGATCGGTTTTTTGGTGCAATCCCAATTTTCAATCTCGCATTCGGTGGGTCCATGGTCGTTTGCGCCCAAAAAATATAACACAAGCTTTTGGTAGGTATACATGAATGCGAAAGATTTCATCACCCATATTTACCCGAAGACATTGGGATTCAAGATGGCATACCATGGCCTGATCAAGCCGATCAGACCAATAACACTGACCTTTTCGGTAACAAATCGTTGCCAGAGTAGATGCAAGACGTGTGGGATATGGAAGATATACCCTAACAGGTGGCAGGATCCATCCAATGAACTCAAACTTGATGAGATCGAAAAGATTTTTACATCAATTGGTAGCAAAATCTATTTTTTCAATCTCAGCGGCGGCGAACCGTTCCTGCGCGATGATCTACCCGAAATTGTCGAAGCCGCCGTGAACTACCTCAAGCCTGCCATCATCCATTCTCCCACCAACGCTATTGCAACCAAGCGGGTTGTCCAAGGTACCCGCAAAATTCTTGAAATGCTCAAATCCAAAGGGCTCCATACGCCCGTTACCATAAAGCCTTCGCTGGATGGGGTAGGGAAACTCCATGATGAAATTCGAGGTGTTCCAGGTAACTGGGAAAAATTGATGGCGACAATTTCTGAGCTCAAAAAATTGGAAGGTGAGTATGATAATTTTCATCTTGAGATCGGAACTGTGGTTTCAAATTTTAACAAAGATCATTTGGATGAAATAGAAGATTTTGTGCACAAATTGGGAGTTCAAAGCTATAGAAATGAAATTGCAGAGCAGCGTGAGGAATTTTTTAATATCGGTGATCCAATAACTCCGACAGGGGAAGAATATGCCGAATTGATGCAAAAATTTGCCAGGAAAATTCGTCACAATATCAAAAACAAAAAAAAATTAGCACGGATAACAGAGTCGTTAAGATTGGTATATTACGAGCTTGTATCCAAAATAGTTGTTCAAAATAAGCAAGTTATTCCTTGCTACGCAGGTATATCAAATGTTCATTTGACACCTCATGCCGAATTATGGCCATGCTGTGTTCTGGGATATGCGAAGTCGTTGGGAAATGTTAGGAATGAAAATTATGATTTTTGGAAAGTATGGCACAGTCAAAAGGGAAATGAAATTAGGAAATATATAAAAAACAAAGAATGTGCGTGTCCCTTAGCAAATCAAGCATATTCAAATATTATATGCGACTATAATTCACTATTCAATGCCTTTAAAAAAATTTTTATAAAAATTTAATGATGAAAAACAATATATGATACGCGATACATTTTATTTAATAGTATGCAGATTTTTGAACTATATAATACTTTTTATATCGCCAGTGTTTTTAGTTCGTATACTTAGCGTAGAGCATTATGGAATGTATAGAGAGTTTATTCTATATTCCGGAATGATAGCTAATTTTGCTGCATTTTCAATAAATAAAAGCCTTATATATTTTTTGTCTAAATACAACAATGATATTAGATATATTAGTAATTCTATCTATCTAAATTTAATTGTTACAGTGGTTGTAATGTTTTTAGTTATATTGTTTAAAAAAACTATCAATGAAAACTCTAGCTATGATTTTGTTTTTCCTTTGTTAATGTACTTGGTGTTTTTTTTGAATTTAGATTATTGTGAATCATATTGGATTGTTAAAAGAAATATAGGTTATGTACTGTATTATACGTGTGCCAGAAGTTTTTTGAGAAATATTACAGTCATTATGTCTTCATATTTCTTCGATAGTGTGATTAGTATTGTCTATGGTTTGATTTTGGTGGAAATGATTCGTTTTTTATTTGTTTTTATTTATACATTTAAAAATAAATTTATAAAAATAAAAATACACTTTTGGAATTTTAAGAATCATTTCAGATATATACTGCCTATGGGTATATCGAACTTTGTGCTGTATTTTAATAAAGAAATATCAAAATTTATCGTTTTATATACTATGGGGGTTGAATACTTAGCTTTTTATTCAATTGGATGCTATCAAGTACCGATAATAGGAATATTTAGAGGTAGCATTGGAGATATGGTTTTTTCTGAAGCATGTATCCGGAGTTCGAAAAGTCTGAAAAATGCTTTAGAATTATGGAAAAAGACAAATATTATATACTTAACAATTGTTATGCCATTTTTTGTCGTATTTTTTTTCTATTCTCAAGAGTTTATAACTATTTTTTTTACAGAAAAGTATATAAAATCGGTGATCATATTTAAATTATACATGTTATTAATGATAAAAGAATGTTTTGAAACGGGTATGCCTATAAGAATTGTAAACAAAAATAAATTTTATGTATATGCGTATAACTATGCACTGGCTATAAATATTGTCCTCTTATTTGTTTTGAATTATTTTTTTCGATTTGTAGGACCAGCAATTGCGTATATTGTATCTGATTCGTTTGTATATATATATTTAGGAAAAAAAATACTTAATATATACCAAATAAAAATATCTGAAATTTTTTATTGGAAAAAAATTTCCTGTGTTATCTTAGCTTCATTTTTATTAACACCAGTATTGTTCAGTGGAGAGTTATTTGAAATTAATGAATTAATAAAAATTATTTTGTTTTCTTGTTTGTATTTTTTGGCATATTTTATAGTACTCATAAATATTGATATTGAAGAATTTCAGTATATATACAGAAAGGTTTGTATTAAAAAAGTTGAATTTTTATTAAAAATAAAAACTTTTTTAAAATGGAGGTCGTATGAAGTCTAAATTATTGATAATTTTTTTATTTTGTATTGTGGCCACTAATGTTTTTGCGGATGAGTACTATGTAGATAGCTTTTTAGGTGATGATCAAAATAGTGGAAAATCACTAGAAGATCCATGGAAAACCCTATCAAAGGTTTCTGTGTTCAACTTTTTGCCTGGAGACATTATCAATTTAAAGAGAGGTAGTGTCTGGGAAGAAGAGTTGGTAATTTCCAGTTCAGGCAGCGAGGGGCTGCCAATAGTTTATAGGGGATACGGAGAAAGTGATGTAAGACCGTTGATAAAATTAAGCAATGAATTTCATAATTGGGAATTGGCGATCGATGAATCGGGTAAGAAAATATGGCTTGGAAAAATTCCTGGAGTTAAAAATTCATGGGGAGCCGTACGGTCTGGAAAAAGGTTGTTGAAATATTTAGAATACAAGACATCTTCGGCTTGGTCAGCCCCAGATTCAATAGGAAGCATGGAAAACGGTTTTTTTTATGCTCCACTGAATTCGTGGAAATTTTATTTGAGATATGATGGAGGCGATCCCGGGGGGGTCGAGGTAGGATCTCGGCAATACGGTATTAGAATTGAAAACAAGAAATTTATTTTAATAGATGGAATAGATGTGTATGGTCCTGGAGGAAACGCAGAATCGGGTTCAGCTTCATCTTCACATCAAATATATATATCATCGGCAAATAATATTACAATAAAAAACAGTTCTGTAAAATCTTCTTTCACAAAATCAATTTTTTTATGCAATGGATCTTCAAATTGTGTTATAGAGAATATAAAATGCAGTGATCAAGGAAGTACTGGAATTTATTTATATCAAGCTGGATCATATAATGTAATTTTAGGTTGTGAAGTTTTTGATACGGGAAGCATAAAAACTGATTTTGGTGACATGGGATGTATTGGGTTTGAAAGTTCTGGCACATATAACTCGGTAGAAAAATGTTACGCGCACGATAATGGGTATTTAAATGTTAACCATATTGATGCTGCAATATCAATTTTTGATACTCCAAAAACAAATATTTCAAAATGTTATGTAAAAAACTCGGCTGATAAAGCAATTATGCTTTCAGAAAACTCTGATGAAAGTATTATCGAGTACTGTATTATTGATAACTGGGGCGTCCATGGAGATACTATTACCGCCTGGCCTAGTGTTGACGGTATAAGACTCGGTGGTGGTGGTGGTGGGATAATCGGTTGTAAGGTATATAATAATCTTTTTATAAATGGATCAAAAACTAAGGGAGATTATGGCGCACTTAGAATACAGTATAGAAATAATAAAAACACAAAAATAAAAAATAATATTTTTTATGATGTAAAAAATGTATACGATATAAAAGCTGAATCAAAGGATAGATTTGAAGGTTGGGAAATATCTAATAATTTGATCTATCGAAATGGTGGATATTCAATATACTGGGGGGGGAAAAAATACAGCATTGATAAAATTGTAGGAAACGAAACAGGCTATTTTACAAATGATACAAAACTCGGACAACAGACTATTATCAGTAATCCTTTGCTTTTAAAGGACAATTCAGGACTACAAAAAATGTCTCCGTGTATAGACAACGGTGTTTACGTTGGGATCGATAAAGATTTCGACGGAAATAATGTTCCAGAGGGCAATTCTGTTGATATAGGGCCGTTTGAGTTTAGCACTGAATCTATAAGTGCCCCACAAAATATTACAATAGAAAAATAAAATGGATTGTTTAGTAATAGATAAAATAATAAAAAACAACTATTTATATATAGTATTGTTAATTATGTGCATAGGAATTTTTACTATGCGAGGTCCAGTAAGGTCTATAGATAATTCTGCAGACCTTACTGGACCATATCTTCAGTCGTTTGTCTGGATAAGAGGTTGTAATCCTTATCAACCTGCAGAATATCTTGCCGATAAGTTTTTAAAAAATAAAAATAATGGAAAGGGATTTAATGGGGCAATATATCCACCTACTACATCATTTCTGATGTCTCCTCTTGCTTTATTCTCATGGAGTCGAGCAAAAATTATTTGGAGTGCAATAAGCGTGATCATTTTTATTATAACTATGTATCTTCTAGGAAATTCATTGATCAAAAAAAAATATATGTACAAAAACATTAAGTTATTTTTGCTGATTATGTTTTTGTTTTCTCCTTTTCATACGGGAATTGCTTTAGGACAATTATCTATTGTTGTTATATGTTTTTTAATATTGACATTTGTTTTCTATACAAACAAAAAAATAATTTTATCTAGTTTTTTTCTCGCTATTGCAATAGGGTTGAAGCCTCAATTAGCACTTTTTGGGATGCTTTTTTTTGTTATCAAGAAAAAATACCCCATAATTTTGATATCCTTAATGTTTTATGCGGTAATTTTGCTATGTACTCAGATGTTCCCAGTTGTTTTCCATGGAGATCATTTATGCTCTTCGTGGAGTCTATGGATTGAAAGAGTTTTTAACGGATATGGGCCAACAGGTGGTGACAGGTTTCTTCCGGATGATATTCTTAAGTTTAATACGGTTAATATGCATGTCTTGATATCTCAATTTGTAAAAAATAATCTTGTTATTAAATGGTTGGCGTTTGCGTTATATTTTTTAATGTTTGCATGCTTTTTGCTTAATTATAAACGACGTACATACAATAATGATTTTGTGACATACTCAATTGTTATGATTTTAATGCTTTTGCCGGTATATCATAGGTTTTATGACGCTTCGATATTGATTTTGCCTTTATCTTGGTGTATTTTTAACTATAATTTGCGATCTAAAATTATTATACTAATCATATTGCTGTCTCTATTTTTCGTACCAGGAGGCACAGTTTTGATATTAATACATCCTTATCTATCAGATTTTATTAAAAACTCATTTTTGTGGAATAATTTTATTTTGCCTCATCAGGTTTGGGCTTTGCTTGCTGCTTATGTAATTTTAAATTTATTTTATAAAAAAAATAAATTTATAGAAAAAACAGGATAAAAATGCTATTTCTAAATTTTTTCGCAGTTATATTTCTTGTTTTTTCAATTTTGATTAATGTCTGTTTTAATTTTAAAATTGGAATCATTGAGTCTGTAAGCTTAAAAAATATTTCAATGTATATTGTTTTGTTTTGTATAATTTTTCAGAGGATTTTTGACAAAGAAGCGTATGGTGAAAACAAAAGTATTTACACTTTTGTGTGGATTTACTTGATATATTCTTTGATTTTGATAATATATAAAAATATTACTGGTTCAAATTTTAATAATTTATTTGATTTTTTGATAACATTTAAAGGAGCTTTCGATGCTTTTATAATTTTTATACTTCTATTGTACTTAAATCTCAATCAAGATTATCTAGAGAAAACAATTAAAATGCTTCTGTTGGTTTTTTTTATTTTAAACTTAATCACGGTTTTAGATGCACTGAAATTATTTGATATTGATAGAATCGGTTTTGACGCTGTTCATGGGAGGACATCAGGTGCGTTTGGAGAATCAAATGTTTATGCAGCCTATGTATCCCTTTTTTTACCATTAGTTATTGCATCGTTGTTGGAATGTAAAAATAAGTTAAGTTTTTTTTACTATTCATTAAACATTATTTTAGGAGTATACTCTTTAATATTGACAGGGTCAAGAGGGGGTATCGTTTCTTTTATCGTATCATTTGTTTTTTTTCTTATTATAATAAAAAAGTCTAATCTAAAAATCGAAAAAGTTGCTAAGGTTTATATCGTATTGACAATTGCATTAACTGGATTGGTTTTGATTTACTCAATACCTAGGAATATAACTGAAGGGTTAGAAAATAATATAGTTTCAAGATATGAATCTTCAAGCTTAAATGAGTATAGCTCTGGTCGTATAGATTTATGGAAAAAAAGTTTTAATATTTTTTGGGAAAATCCTTTGTTCGGTTCTTCTGATTCTTTTTCTGATATCATTGGATCAAATACGCATAATACATACTTAGAGATTGTAATTTCTCGCGGCTTGGTAGGCTTGTTTCTATTTTTGGGAATTTTTTATTCGATTATAAGAAAGGTTTTTTCTCAAAAAAAAATTTATAACGATTATTTTTTAATATCATATGCCGCAGGATTTATATCTTTTGTTATCTCAATGGTATTTTTAAATATGTTTTCAGCTTATTATTATTTTTTTATATATTCCGCTTTAATTGTTAATCGTATCGATACCTTATCCAGTGATAGTTTGCATGTATAAATGCTTCTGCAAAAAGTCGAAAATCGAAGGTCAAACTCAATAAAAATGTAACAACCTGATTTTACTTAAACCTTTCATCTTAAACCTTAAACCTGTCTGCAAAAATGTAATTTTTGCAGACACATCTGTATAAATTATGCTCAAAAAAAACATTTTATATCACAATGAAAAAAATTAAAATTGCATATATTGTTGGGTCACTAACTTGTGGTGGGGCAGAAAAGCAGGTTGTGTCTCTTCTAAATTCATTAGATAGAAATTTTTTTGATTTATACCTTATCGTTTTGTGGCCAAATATGGATTTATTTTCTGAGTTAAAACATGATGTGAATTTATATGCTTTGCAGTTTAGAAAAAAATATTTTTTTTATTGTTTTTTAAAGCTAATATTTTTTATTTATAAAAACAAAATAAATATTATTCATTCACATATGTATAAATCAAATTTAATCGCATCTATTTCTACTTTTTTTAATAGAAAATGTATTTTAGTAACAGGTGAGCATGGTAAGAATACATGGAAAAAATGGATTCACCATGTAATTGAAAAAAAAATAATTAATAAAAAATCTTTTTTACGAATTGCCGCATCGAAAGACATTAGAAACCTAAGAATAAGATATGATGGTGTGGATCCTGAAAAAATTATATATGTTCCCAATGGAACATGTACATTAGACCGTCAAAATAAGAATTTTGAGAGACATCCTTATACGATTGGTTTTTTGGGAAGAATAGAAAAAGTGAAGGATCTACCAACAATGATTTTTGCCTTCAAAATTCTATTGGATAAAGGATATTCATTAAAACTAAACATCGCCGGCCAAGGGGCTGATGAGGGCCGAATCCGTCAATTGATCGTATCCAATGGACTAGAAAGCGATGTAAAGCTGGTTGGGTTCCAAGAAAGTAGCCATTTTTTACAATCAATTGACATCTTTGCAATGTCATCGCTTAGAGAAGGGATTCCTCTGGCATTGTTAGAGGCCATGGCGCTAAGCCTTCCATGTGTCGTCACGGATGTCGGAGGTATTCCTGATGTCGTTACTCACGGTGTTAATGGGTTACTCGCACCTCCTGGAGATCCTTCATTGTTTGCCAGCATGATATCGCGTTATGTCGATGATAAAGAATTCCGGATAATAAATGGTATAAATGCTGCTAAAACAATCAGAGAAGAATATTCAATACAAAGTGTGGCCCAAAGATATAATAAAATTTATAAAGATTTATATTATCACGGTAGATTACAATGCTAAAAAATATTTTTGGTGATAAAAAGATCGTACCATCTATAATGTTTCACAGTATAGGGTTACATAAAAAAAGTGATTGGATATATAATTATATTTCTGAGCCGGTATATAATTTTGAAAGTAAAATAAAGTATTTATACAAAATTGGTTTTAATTTTATAGATTGGGAAGAATTGTATAATTACATGTCCGGGTATTCTAAAATAAAACTCCCAGCTATTCTTATAACATTTGATGATGGTTATCTTGACAATTTTTTATATGCATATCCTATACTTAAAAGATACCATGCTAAATGCACTATATTTGTAAATCCAGATTTTGTCTATCCTCATCCGGTTATAAGAAAAATAAAAGGAAATATACGTATGGGATCGAGACCTGACCAAGCTATTGGTGCTGCAGGTTTTCTTTCGTGGGAAGAAATGCGTTTGATGGAAAAAAGTGGTTTGGTCGATATCCAGTCACATAGTCTGACCCATACATGGTATTTTTCGGGGCCAGAGGTAATTGATTTCCATTCCCCTGGGGTCAATCCTTATCCCTGGATGGTATGGAACAGATTTCCCGAAAAAAAACCCTTTTATCTCACAGATCCCCAAAATGATATGATAAAATTTGGCTCTCCCGTTTATGAGCACCGCAAGTCACTTGTTTGTCGACGTTTTTATCCGGATAAGAGGATCGAACAGGAACTTGTGGCTTTTGTCGGGGATAATGGTTGCGAGGAATTTTTTAAACAGAGAAATTGTAAAGAAATTCTTCGGTCTCAATTACAGAAAATCTCAAATGGAAACAATAAAGGTGAATATGAAAATCTAGCTGATAAGTATCAGAGAATAAGGGATGAATTGTATATATCAAAAAAAGTTATCGAAAAGGAACTTGATAAAAAAGTTGAGTTTATTTGTTGGCCTGGTGGTGGGTATGATAAAAAAGTGATTTCGATAGCCAAGGATGTTGGGTACAAGGCGTGGACATTAGGATCAAAAGATCAATCGTCTTATAGAAATGTATGTAAATCAAATCCAGAGTATATCAAACGGATAGGATCGTACACAAAGGTTCGTATTAAGGGTATTGATTGTGGTTATGCGAGCGGTAAGGATTTATTGTTTGCTGTCAAGCGTCATCAGAATTCTTCTTTTTATAAATATGTTGATTATTTTTGTAAATCAAGACACCTGCTTAAGAGAGTTCAATGACTAATATTTCTTTCCATGATTTTCTTTTCCGTCTATACCATTGGATGAAAAATGATGGACTAAATCCCATTCTTTCAGAGTACAAAGAAAGCCAATGGTATCGGCGTTCCGACATAGAAAAAAAACAGCGAGAAAAGTTAAATGATCTTTTGAATTATGTCAGTAAAAATGTTCCGTACTATTGCAATTGTATGAGAGCAAAACGGTATCGAATCGATAATGATTTTAACTTTAATGAGTTTAAAAAACTTCCTTTTTTAACGAAGGATATTATCAGAAAAAATTTCAGTGATCTAAAGTCGGATTCTGTAAAAGATAATTCACTCGTCAGAAATAGCACCAGTGGATCTACAGGGAAGTCACTTTTATTTTACAATGATAAGAAATCCTTGCTACACAGGCAAGCCGTTGTTTGTAGAAATTCAGACTGGCTATGTTGTAGATTTACAGATCGGAAGGTAAGTATCTGGGGGGCTCCAATCGACGTTAAGAAATACGATACCCTGAGGGGGCGCATCCACTCACATTTTACAAGAAATAAACTGCTGTCTTCATATGAGCTTTCGGATGAAATGATGTTTCGATACGCACAAATAATTCAAAGATTTCAACCGAAGCTACTGATTTCTTATCCAAGCCACCTTGTTTTGTTTGTTGAATTTTTGAAAAAAAAATCGTTACAGCTCCCTAGTATTGGGGCCATTATTACCTCTGGTGAGACTCTCTATTCCTGGCAACGAAAAATAATTGAAGATATCACCCAGGTCAAAGTTTCTGACCGGTATGGGTCACGAGAATTTGGAAATATTGCCCACCAATGTGAAATGCACGCTGATTATCATATCAACCCGGAACGATTTTATCTAGAGATAGTGGATCATGATGGGCAACCGGTAAAGACTGGAAGTGTTGGAGATATCGTTGTTACGGATCTAGATAACTACGGATTTCCATTCATACGGTACAAGATCGGAGATATTGGTAGCTTCTCATCCAACGTATGTCCTTGTGGTAGAAATCTTCCCGCGATGAGTAGTATTGATGGACGATCATTTGATGTTATTGAGGGACCAAACGGCAATCGCCTCGGTGGGACATTTTGGACTCTCGTAATGCGTAAAACAGGTGGCATTGATAATTTTCAAATAATTCAGAAAGCTGCAGATGTTTTGCAGATCAATATAGTTCGGTCTTCAGATTTTTCAAGCAAGTCGTTTGATTCAACTCTCAATTCGATCCAAGAAAAACTTGGGCAGGGTATTCAACTCAACGTTTCCTATGTTCCCTATATTCCACCAACGAAAAGTGGAAAAAGAAAATTTGTCGTTTCAAACCATGGAGCGGCTTAATGACAAAACGCATTTGCCTCATCGCACTGGGTGCCTATCCGATTCTGGCCAAGCATGAACTCTCAACACAAGGGGGGGCCGAAGTCCAATTTGCTATTCTGGGGAAAAAAATGAGCAGGTGCGGTTATGATGTCCATTTTGTGGTTAGTGATTTTGGACAACATGCTTTTGAAAAAATAGATGATTTAAAAATACATAAATATTCGAGTAGATACACAAAGGGAAAAATGCTGTGTATATTATCAGATTGGATTAATTTGTTAAAAATTTTGTATCGGATCAATGCTTCATACTATTTGATCAAGACTCCTCGACATCTACTTTTTCCTCTTATATTTATTGAATTTTTTTTAAAGAAACATGTAATATTTGTTGGACAGATTGATGAGGATGTTTTAAAAAATAAATTAAAGAAGAAAGAAGGGTACATAGCATATTTAATGTACCGTATTGGATTGAAAGCAACATATTTTACTGTTTCGCAAAATTTCTTTCAAATGAAAGGATTTCTTTGTTGTTTTAAAAAAAGAAATTTTTTAATCAAAAATTTTCTTTCGTTAAATATCAAAGAGAATAATATTAAAGAAAAATATATTTTATGGGTAGGTAATAACCATGAAAAAAAACACCCTGAGATATTCATCCGACTAGCTGAATGCATGCCGGAATTCCAATTCGTAATGATAATGTCTAAAACAGCTCAAAAACCAAGTGATGACGACGTTGTTGAAGCGGTAGCAAAAATTAATAATTTAGACTATAAGGGGTTTATTCCTTTTTCATCAATATCTAGATATTATGAAGAGGCTTCTCTTTTCATAGGGACTTCAGATATGGAAGGATTTCCAAATACGTATCTACAGTCGTGGCAGGCTAAAACTCCGGTAGTGAGTCTATTTGTTGATCCAGATTCTGTTATAGAGCGTTTTAGACTAGGCCGACTGTCCGGAAATTTTAAAAAGTTATGTCACGATGTTCGCAGCTTGATGGAAGATCCCCAAGAACGATTAACAATCGGGGATAATTGCAAAGTCTATATTGAAAACAATCATGATAGTATACGATTGACAAAAAGATATATAAAATTTTTTGAATATGCGGATAAATATATTTATTAAAGAGGCTCTTATTGCGTTTCGGGGGCCTACTCGCAATGCAAGGTCACTCCCCCCTGGGAACGCCGAGCGTCTGCTCGGCACTGCGTTTACTACATGGCAGGAACAAGGGCAGATGATGCCGGCCAGACAGTATAAAGCTGTACCCTTCAGCTAGTGCTCGAAAGGCCGAGCAGACGCTCGGCGTTCCCAGGAAAAAACTCGTTTGGAAGGCCAGTTGTCGTGCTGATTCAATGATACTTGGCCAGGAAGAGACAGGCCCCCGGAACCCAACAAGAGCCATTAAAGAAATACGATGAAACAAATTAAAATTATTTCATTATATTGGGGGTTTTTGACCGGAGGTGGTGTTCGGTACGCAGAAATTCTTGATCAGGTTGGGTTACGTGATGAGTTTGATATCCGTCACATATGTATCCGTAACAAAGGATGGAATGTTTCTGAAAATATTTTAGAAAAGATTAACTGTAAATCGATTTTTATTACATCAAGATTTGATTTAAGCTGGATAAAGACGATTGCAGCAGAAGTTATAAATTACCAGCCAGATATCGTTATGACGCATGGATTCAATGGTCATTTTGCTTTATGTTTGTCGTCATTTTTTTTAAAAAAAAATAATTTTATAAAAATAGCATCATACCATGGTAAATATTATCCTCCTAGAAAAAGCAGAAAGTTACTATCATTTTTTATTAATATATTTACAAAACTATATTTGCAAAAAAAAATAAAATCTGTCGTTGCTGTGAGTGAATTTACAAAAAAATCCTTGTCAAAAGATAACATTCCGTCAAAGAAAATACATATTATATATAATGGGATTGATGTATATGATCAGAATAGTAAATTTTTAAATATTAGGCATGAGTGGGGGCTTTCAGAGCATGATTTTATACTTGCAACGATCTCTAGGCTAGATCCCATAAAAGGGATAGAATATTTGCTAGATAGTCTCTTGTTGCTTAAATCAACTCGTACAAATATTAAAGTTGTAATCATTGGCACGGGACCATATGAGCATACGTTAAAAAATTATTGTAAAAAAAGAGGGCTGGAATCTAGGGTTAAATTTGTTGGTAAACGCTCGGATATTGAGGATTGTTTGCATTCTATTGATTGCTTCGTACTTCCCTCTCTCAAGGAAAATCACTCCATTGCACTTCTTGAGGCCATGAGAGCCCAAAAACCGATTATTGCAACTGATGTTGGAGGGACACACGAATCTGTTGGTCATGGGGGTGAGGCGCTTTTGGTCCCAGCCAAGGATCCAAAAAGTTTATGTTCTTCGATAGAAAAGATTTATGAAGACAAAAAATTGCGTGAAAGACTGGCTGCGAATGCGTATACAAAATTTATAAAGAATTTCACTTCAGAAATAATGGTAAAAAGTACATCTGATTGGATTAAAAAAACATATTATGGCCAATAGACTTGTGGAGATCTATCTGGCTAGTATTTATAGATAGCGTTGGCCGCAATGTAGAACCCTTATCTGGGACAAAAGGCAACTATTTTACTGAAAATGGTTGCCTTTTTTTTGTCTGTAGCTCGGATGCTCCTGCAAAAACTCGAAAAGCGGGGTTTAAGGATGCGACTGCAAAAGCTCTTACAGGTAGCACGATTTAATAAATTATTT